>CAZONY010000313.1:0-3420 GCA_964581215.1 uncultured Chitinophagaceae bacterium
GTCTTCACGGCCTTGCAAACCTCGTAGCCGGTCATCACCGGCATCTCGATGTCGGAGATGATGATGTCCGGCCGCCGCTCCCGAACGAGCTTCAGGGCCTCGGCCCCGTTCTCGCCCCACCGGACCGTGTGGCCCGCCTCGGTGAGCCGCTTTTGGAGGATCTTCGCCTGGATGCGGCTGTCCTCGGCGATCACCACGCCCCGGCCGCCGACTGCTCCGATTCCCGCTCCGCTCCCTGCGTCGGTCACCACGGTATCGCCCGGCCCTTTCGTCCCGCCGTCACTTGAAAGTGGCGAGCGCCGTGGGCGCGTCCTTGTGGATGCTGAAGAGCTTGTCGAGGCTCGTCAGCTTGAAGACCTGGAAGATCTCGGGGCGGATGTTGCACATCTTCAGCCGTCCCTTGCCGGCCGAGATCTTGCGGTGAAGCTGGCCGAGGAGGCCGAGCATCGCGCTCGACATGAACTGGACGTTGCCGAAGTCGAGAAGCACGTCCGGACCGGCGGCCTTGCCGATGAGCGTGTTGATTTCGGTCTTGATCTCGTCGAGCACGGTGTCGTCGAGGATCTTCGTGTCCTTGAAGAGCACCATGTGCACGTCACCGGCTTTGCCGGTCTGAATCCTGCGAAACTGGTCCATGTGCGGCGACTTTACCTTCCGTCAGTGAGGGGGTTTCTACAGGCGACCGATGACCGCACTGATGGAATCAGCCTAGCCTGGGGCTGGTGCGGATGTCCACAAACGAGCGGCCGCCGGGGAGGAATTCCCGGTTTTGTGTCACCCGTAGGGTCTTCCCAATCCGCACGAGGTGAACACGGCCGTCATGACAAGGGGGCCGCGATTGATGCCCTGCGACCGTTGTGACCGATGCAAGATACCACGGTCGTTCACGAACTTGGGCGGGGGCCTCGGTGATGCATCACTTTCAGTGGCAGGGATCGGTTCACCCCGGGCGGCTCGTCCTCGCCGCGGCCATGGGTTTGACAGCCGCGGTCACCGGCTTCGCCGCTGCGGCGACTGATGCGTTCCTGCCGATGTCCCTGACGGAGAGCCTGAAGACGGCTTCCTTTGCCGCGCCCGCCATCGATGACGACGCCTGCCTGCAGCAGGTGCGGGAGTGCTGCTGCCCGGGCTGGACGAACTACGCGATCTTCGACGTCCTCTTCCTGCAGCGGAACAACCATACCGGGGACCGCCCGCTGGTCTTCGATGCCGACAGCGGCCTGCCGGTGATGACGTCGCAGGATCTGCAGCCGGCGACCGCCACCGGCATGCGCATGTTCTACGGCACGCTTGCCAACGATCGTTACGGCTGGGAGGTCGGCTACACGGGCATCTACGGCATGTTCGGCGACGCGATCGTGACGGGCCCCGACAACCTGGAACTCCCGGCTCCACTGGGCCTGTTCGTCAACAACTTCAACGACGCCGAGCAGGTGCGGGCAACCTACTGGTCTACGCTCAACATGGCCGAGGCAAACGTGTTTCGTTACGAGTGCTGTGAGGAATGCGGGCCGAACGGGTGCGGCCTCACTCGCTGCAAGCGGAACTGCCACTGCATCAACTGGCTGGCCGGCTTCGTCTGGGCCGGCCTCGACGAGACCTCGAACTTGAACGCACTCTGCTGCTCACCGCCGGAGCCGGCCAACTACACGGTGCGCACGAGCACCAACTACTTCGGCGGCCAGATCGGCATGCGGGGCCGGCGGGAGTGGCGGCGCTGGGCCGTGGAAGGCTGGTGGAAGACGGCGCTGTGTGGCACGACCGCCTATCAGTCGGCCGACCCGATCGTGGGCTCGATCTCCGGCGTTGAACGGGAAGCTCAGTCGGCCCGGACCGGCGGCGTGGGCTTCATCGGCAGCCTCAACGGCACGCTCATCTACCGACTCACCGACCACTGGGGCCTCCGGGCCGGCTACAACTTCTACTGGCTCACCGGCGCGGCGCTCGCCCCGAACCAATGGGACTTCGGCATCGACGAGGGCGCCGGCACGGGCATCAACGACAACGGCGTCCTCTTCCTCCAGGGTGCCAACCTCGGCACCGAATATCGCTGGTAGGGCCTTGCGGCCGGCTCGGGGCTGCCTGTGCCCCATCGCCGGACGTTCGCTGCGGTTGTCCTGCCAATCCTGTTCGGCACGGCAGATGCAGGACGGGCCGATCTGCGTCTTGTGTGGCTCGGGACTGCCTGTGCCCCATCGCCGGACGTTCGCTGCGGGCATCATGCCCTTCGCTCACTCCCTGCCGGCTACGCTTCGCCATCCTGGCTTCGCTTGCCGCCAAGGCCGGCTCCTGGGGCACAGGCAGCCCCTCGCTGGCCCTCGCTCACGCGACGGCGGGCAACTACTTGCGGAGGATGGCGACGCGGAGCGGTGGGTAGCTGACCGTCGATTGAGGCAGGATCGCTCCTCCGGCACCCGAGGTCGACGTGTTCTTCCGCACGCCGTTGGTGCGGCCGAATTCGCCCTCCACCGTGAAGATCTGCGACTGGTCGATGGCCGCGGCGAAGATCGCCGCCCGGGTGCCGTCGAAACTGCTGAAGGCCGCCTCGCGGGCCTGGGAGAGCCCGCTGTAGGTCTCGACGAGCCCGCCGCCGCCGCTTCCGGCCGACACGAGAATCTTGTCGGCCGTGAGCGGTGTCGTCGGGAGGCGGGCCACCGAAATGCCCCGCTTGTACTTCGCCCCGATCGCCCGGAACGAGTTGATGAGCGCCGGCGGATTCGGCACACCGTTGAAGACCTTCACCGTGGCGGGCATGCCGGGGCCGCTGCCGACCACGAGTTCGGTGATGCCGTCCGGGTCCGACGATTGCAGATTCCCACCGTTGAACGTTCCCAGGTCGGCCGTGGCCACGCTCACGCCGCCACGGAACTTCGCCCCGAAGGGCTGAATTTGGCGAATCGGTGAACCTGCCACCGGCGACGCCGCACCGGGCGTGACGTCGAACACGCGGACCGTCCCGCCCCGGCTCTGCGAGGCCACGATCTGGATCTCGCCGGCCGCCGTGATCGAGCCGGCCGAAATCTCGAGGCCACCCGTGTAGGTCGGCCCGAACGGGAAGAACGAGTATTCAGGCAGCGGCACACCGGTTTCGCTGAACACTTTCACTTCCGCCGGCCGGCCGGGGCCGGGAGCGGTGATGATCTCCGGGATGCCGTCCCCGGTGACGTCGGCCCCGTACACGCGCACGCCGCCGCGGAAGCTCGGCTCGTAGGCGAAGAAGGGGATGATCCGGTCGGCGCCGCTGTCGGGGTCGATGACGCGGACGAACGGCCCCGTGATGCAGCCGATATCGGTGCCCACGATCACGCCGCTCGATTGCACCTCGACATCCACCGAGTCGGTGTTGTTGGAGGGATCGGGGTCGTACTCACGGCCGGAGACGGTGGCGGTGTTGGTCTCGGTGCCGCCGGTCGACCGGAT
>CAZONY010000314.1:0-3376 GCA_964581215.1 uncultured Chitinophagaceae bacterium
GCCTCGGGGCTTTCGCCGAGGAGCCGAAGAAGGCGGAGGAGAAACCGGCCGCCTCAGCCGACGACAGGCAGGCCAAGCCGGCAACGCCGCCGGCGCAGAACGGGCCGCAGAAGCCCTTCGCCATCCTGGTCAAGGACGCGACGCGGCTGCCGGGCCTGATCACGCTCTACCGCACCGAGGGCAAGGTGTATGCCGAACTCACCGACTCCCTGCTCGGCAAGGAGCTGTTCGTGTCGATCTCGATCGCCCGCGGCATCGGTGAGCGCGGAGTGCTCGGTGGCATGAGCCTGGGCTTCGGCGACGACTGGGTCTGGCAGTTTCGCAAGGTGGACGAGACGATCCACGTGATCCGGCGCAACGTCCGCTTTTTCGCCGACAAGGGCAGCCCCGAGGCGAAGGCCGTGGATTTCGCCTACACCGACAGCGTCCTCTTTGCCGTGCCGATCGTCAGCACGAGCCCCTCCGGCGGCCATGTCATCGACCTGGGGGCGATCTTCTTCACCGACCTGCCCCAGATCTCGGATCAGCTGTCGGGATTTTCTTTCGCCCGCGACCGCTCCACCTGGGGCAGCGTCAAGTCGTTCCCCGACAACGTCGAACTGCAGGTGGCGGCCACCTATGGCTCCAGCGGAAAGATGCAGATCGACACGGTGCCCGACAGCCGCGGGGCGACGATCACGGTGCACTACTCGCTCAGCCTCCTGCCGCAAAACAGCTACAGGCCGCGGCTGGCCGACGACCGCGTCGGCTATTTCGTAACGGCGCTCAAGGACTTTTCCCAGAACGTCGACGAAGACCGCTTCGTGCGGTACGTCAATCGCTGGAGCCTCGAAAAGGCCGATCCGTCGGCGGATCTGTCGCCGCCCAAGAAGCCAATCGTGTTCTGGATCGAAAACACGGTGCCGTTCCGCTACCGGCAGCCGATCCGCGAGGGCATCGAGGCCTGGAACGCCGCCGTCGCCAAGGCCGGGTGCGCCAGCGCGATCGAGGTTCGCCAGCAGCCGGACAAGACCGATTGGGATCCCGAGGACGTGAACTACAACACGTTTCGCTGGATCACGGCCGGGGCGAGCTTCGCGATGGGCCCGTCGCGGGTGAACCCGCGAACCGGCCAGATCCTCGATGCCGACATCATCTTCGATGCCGACTTCCTGCAGTTCTGGAGGACGCAATACGAGACGTTCACGCCGCAGTCGATCGCGGCGATCACCGGCGGGTTCGGCGGCTCCTCGGCCGCGGGTGACCACGCCGGGCCCGGGGCATGCTGTGCCGCCTGCACGCTCTTCGACGGCCATGCCCGCGAGACCGCCTTGGCCGCAACGATGCTGGCGGTGGGCGCCGATCGGGGGCTCTCCGAGCAAGAGAAGGAGCGGGTGGTCGTGCAGGGGCTGAAGCTCGTGGCCATGCACGAGGTGGGGCACACGCTCGGCCTGCGGCACAACTTCAAGGGGTCGGCATTCCGCAGCCTCGCCGACTTCAACGACGTCACGAAGACCCGCGAGAGCGGCGGCAGCACGAGCGTGATGGACTACATCCCGGTCAACATCGTGCCGGCAGGCAAGACGCAGGGCGATTACTACGCGGCGGCGATCGGCCCCTACGACGTCTGGGCGATCGAATATGGCTACAAGCCCCTGCCGGGCGGATCGCCCGAGGCGGAGCGGCCGGAACTGGAAAAGATCGCCGGCCGCAGTGGCAAGCCGGACCTTGCCTTCGCCACCGATGAAGACACCGAGCCCGGTGATCCCGACCCCCTGTCGAACCGCTTCGACCTCGGCAAGGATCCGCTCGAGTTCGCCAGCATGCGGGCCGACCTCGTGGCCGAGGTGCTACCGAAGATCGTCGATCGGCTGGCGACGGTTGATCCCAAGACGGGGGAGGGGGGCTACAGCCGGGTCCGCCAGGCGTTCGGCGTGCTGCTCTCGGCCCACGGCCAGGCGATGTATTTCGCGTCGCGGCTCGTGGGGGGCCTGGAGACCTCACGAAGCCACAAGGGGGATGCCAACGCCCCGGCGCCCTTCCGAGTGATCGACGTGGCGCGGCAGCGCGACGCGCTCGCGCTTCTGGAGCGGCGCATGTTCGCCGCCCAGCCGTTCGCGTTTCCGCCCGACCTGCTCAACCAACTCGTCTCGACCCGCTGGATGCACTGGGGCGCGTCCCCGAGTGTCCGCGAAGACTATCCTGTCCACGAGGTCGTGCTCATGTGGCAGGACCGGATCCTCGACCAGTTGCTTTCGTCATCGACGCTGTCGCGCATCCGTGACAGCGAACTGAAGGTGCCGGCCGATCAGGATGCCTTCACCACGGCCGAATTGCTCGATCGGCTCACGAAAGCGATCATGGCCGAACTCACGGCGACCGGTCCGGGCGACTACACCCCGCGGAAGCCGGCCGTCGCCAGCCTGCGCCGCGGGCTGCAGCGATCCTACGTGACGAGGCTCGCGGGCCTGGCGATGAGTTCGGCGCCGTCGTTGCCCGACGCCCAGGCCCTCGCCACGACACACCTGCGGGCGATCGACGAATCGATCGGGGCACTGCTGACGAGGCAGGACGTCAAGCTCGACGACGTCTCGCGTGCCCACCTCACCGAACTGCGAGCTCGCATCGAGACGGTGCTCGATGCCGACCTGAGCCTGCCACGGCCGTAAGGGGAGGGTCTTCCATGCGGCTGGTGATCGCGGTGGTACGGCCGGCCCAGGTGGAGACCGTGCGGCGGGCCCTGGCCGCGGTGCAGGTGACGCGGCTGACGATCTGCGACGCCCAGGGATACGATGTGCTCCAGGGCCACCTCGTGCAGCAGGCCTGCCTGGAGATCGCGGTGAATGACGACTTCGTGGAGACCACGGTGAAAACGATCGTGGCGGCCCTGTCGGCCGGCGGAGGCGACGGGCCCGGGCAGGTGTTCGTGATGCCGATGGACGACGCGGTGCAGATGTATCGATCCGTCCGCGGACCGGAGGCGGTGTAGCGCGCTTTTCGCCGAGTCGGAGCGACGACCTGAAAAACCAGGAAAGGTAGGCGAGGGATCGCGAGCGCTCGCGGAGCCCTGGGCGTATCCTCGCCCGCGATACCCGGAGGCTGGATGCGCTCCCGCCAGGAATGCCAACGACGAGGACCATGTGATGCCCGACGAACTGCGAATCCTGCTGGCCTCTTCCGATCTCATGTCGTCGAGCCGGATCGTCGGACTCGCGCGGTCGGTGGGAGCCGAGGTGGAGACGCTTCCTCACCTCGATGCAGCGCCGCACTCCGGCCCCTTCGCCATCGTCCTCGTCGATCTGCAGGCGTTGGCCGGCGATGCGGCCGCCATCGTCGGTCGCGTGCGGACGATGCTCGAATCGCTTCCCGCCCAGGCCGGCATCCCGGCGAAGATCGT
>CAZONY010000315.1:0-3369 GCA_964581215.1 uncultured Chitinophagaceae bacterium
GCGATGGCTCGCCCTCCAGGCGAGCCTCGCATAAGCCGGAGCAGGCCCGAATCATGTGACGCAGGCTTCAGCCTGCGAATGCGGCATGCGTTTCAGCCCGCTCGTGGCTCCGGGCTTGCCCGTGCCCCTTCGCCGGACGTTCACGACGGCCCTCCGGGCCTTTGTTCACTCCCTGCTGGCTGCGCTTCGCCATCCTTGGCTGCGCTGGCCATCAAGGCCGGCTCTGGGGCACGGGCAACCCCTCGCGGAAATGGTCTGAGCCGGCCCCATGTGACGCATGCTTCAGCGCCATGTGGCGCAGGCTTCAGCCTGCGAATGCGGCCGGTCGGTCTCAGGCCATGGATGGCCTTGAACCCTTGATCAGAGGATTCCGCCGTGCGTGCGATACGGCGCCATGTGGGAGGGCTGGTCGAGGAACCAGATCCGCTCCCATTCATCGGTGATCGAACGGAGATCTTCCGACGTGTAGATGAGCTGCTGCGCCCGACGGATCGGATCGGCCGAATACATCGGGATGAGACAGCCGGCAGTGGTGGCAAGCATCACCGCGCCGACCAGCAGGCAAAGCGCTTTTCTCATCGTTCGGTCCTCCTGACCTTCCACGGCACTTTCTGTAGCCGATTGCCAGCCCCGGTCGCGATGCCGCTTTTGCCCGGCCGATTCCTTCGCCTTCCGCCCAGACTGCCCGCCTTTTCGGCGGGTGTCGCGACGGTTACGGCTGAGCGGGCCCCTGAGCGGCTGAATCCTTCCCGTGGTTTTTCCGGTTCCCGAGCACCCATTCGGGGAGAGGATCGAGCCTGCCGATGCCTCGCACCCGTGCTTCCATTTCTTTGCCCGGCTTGAACGTCACCACGAACTTTTCCTCGACGGGCACTTGCTCGCCAGTCCGCGGGTTTCGGGCCATCCGGGCTTCTCGTTTCTTGATCTGGAACACGCCGAAATTTCGCAGTTCGATCCGACCCTCCCGAACCAGCGCCTCGACGAGGGCGTCGAAGGTTCGCTGGACCAGTTCCTTCGTGCGAAGCTGGGGAAGATCGATCTGTTCGGAAATCGTTCGGACGATGTCTTTCTTGGTCACGGCTGCAACGCTCCGGCCGGCAGGCGGGAATCGTCGGAAGCCTAGGCGTGGCAAGGACTAGTGTCAACGTTCCGCAGTGGCGGCGGGGCCGACACCGATCCCTGTTACCAGACAGTATCGACGCTCCAATCCGGAAAATTCACCCAATCGGACCGTCTTCCGCGGGGCGAATGCGGCAGGCTGGGGGAAATGGCCGTGGCGGGCTACAACAAGTCTTTCCCATGCCGCCAACGCAGACAGTTTCGTCGTCCCCCAGCCTTGCGGTAACCCTCGGCCGGCTGCAGCTCGCCAACCCGATCCTCGTCGCTTCGGGGACGTTCGGCTACGGCCGCGAAATGGCCGGCTTCGTCGATCTGCGTCGCCTGGGAGGCATCGTCCCCAAGACGATCACGCCCCTGCCGCGGCAAGGAAACGTGCCCTGGCGAACGATCGAGACGGCTGCCGGGCTGCTCAATTCGATCGGCCTCGACAACGACGGCATCGATGCGTTCCTTCGCAAGCAGCTGCCGTTCCTGCGCGACTGCGGAGCCCCGGTGATCGTGAGCATCGCGGGAGCCAGCCAGCCCGAGTTCGTCCAACTGGCCGACCGGCTGGAGGGGGTGCCCGGCATCGCCGCCCTCGAACTCAACATTTCCTGCCCGAACGTCAGCCACGGCGTGGATCTCGGCACCGATCCGGAAATGTGCCGCAGCGTGGTCGCCGGCGTCCGCGGCGTGACCAGGCTGCCGGTGGTAGCCAAGCTCACGCCCAACGTCACCGACATCGTCGCCATCGCCCGCGGCGCCGAGGATGGTGGCGCCGACGCGGTAACCCTCATCAACACCTGCCAGGGCATGGCCATCGACTGGCGGCGTCGGCGGCCGCTGCTGGGCAACGTGATCGGCGGCCTGAGCGGCCCGGCGATCAAGCCGATCGCCCTGCGGTGCGTGCACCAGGTGCGGCAGCGGCTCGGCATCCCCATCATCGGCGTGGGGGGCATCATGACCATCGATGACTGCATGGAATTCTTCGTGGCCGGCGCCTCCGCCGTGCAGGTGGGCACGGCCAGCTTCGCCGACCCGGTTGCCTGCATGCGGATGCTGGACGCGCTGCCGGCCGCGCTGGCCGAGCTGCACGCCGCATCGATGGCCGACGTGATCGGCACGCTCGCGGTGCCGTCCCGGCCGTCCTGCCCCCCGCCGGAGACCACCCCTCATGGCCGCTGAAAAATCCCCGGCGCCGCGCCCTGACCGCGTGCTCTCCGGCATCCAGCCCACCGGGCGGTTTCACTGGGGCAACTATTTCGGTGCCATCCGCCAATACATCGAACTGCAGTCGGCGGGCGACTGCTACTACTTCATCGCCGATCTGCACGCCCTGACGACCGTCCGCGAGCCCGACCGACTGCGCGGCTTCGTGCACGACGCGGCCGTCGATCTGCTCGCGTTGGGCCTCGACCCCGGCCGGGCCACGCTCTTCGTGCAGTCGGACGTGCCGGAGGTGACCGAACTCACCTGGCTCCTGCTCACCGTCTGCCCGATGGGGCTGCTCGAGCGGTGCCATGCCTACAAGGACAAAAAGGCCCGCGGCCTTCCTGCCGACGCCGGGCTGTTCGCCTATCCGGCCCTGATGAGCGCCGACATCCTGGCCTACGACGCCACGATCGTGCCCGTGGGGGAAGACCAGGTGCAGCACATCGAGGTCTGTCGCGACCTCGCCGGCGCGTTCAACCACCTCTACGGCGAGGTCTTCACGCTCCCCAAGCCGCGGCTCGTGCAGGGGGGCGCCAAGGTGCCGGGCACCGACGGCCAGAAGATGTCGAAGAGCTACGACAACACGATCGAGGTTTTCGAGGAGCCGGCCGCCCAGAAGAAGAAGATCATGCGGATCACGACCGACTCGCGGCCGATGGAAACGCCCAAGGACCCCGACGACGATCATCTCTTCGCCCTCTACTCGCTGATGGCCGGCGCGGACGACGTGCGGCGGATGGCGGAAACCTACCGCCGCGGTGGCTTCGGCTACGGCGAAGTGAAGAAGGCGCTCGTCGAGGCGGCCAACGACTTCTTCGCGGATGCCCGAGGGCGACGGGCGGCCCTCGAGGCCGACCCCGATCGGATCGCGGCGGTGCTCGACGACGGTGCGGCTCGGGCGCGGGAGCAGGCCGGACGCGTGCTCGCCCGGGCCCGGCAGGCCTGTGGTCTGGGCCGTGGGGCCGCCCCGGCGACCATGCGCGCGGGAGGGCGGCCGTGAACCTCCTCGGCATCGGCACCGACATCACGGAAGTGCTGCGGATCGCGCAGATGATCGAG
>CAZONY010000316.1:0-3367 GCA_964581215.1 uncultured Chitinophagaceae bacterium
CCGCCGCCCATTCCCCGCTCACCTGCCGCGTCAGAACGCCGCGAAGACCCAGTAGATCGCGATCCCGAGGCAGACCAGTGCTGTCACGATCACCCAGGCAGGCTTTGACGGCGCTGCATGGTCCTCCGCGGAGATGTATCGCTCGCAGTAGGGGCACCGCGGCGTGTCTTCGAGAATCTCCCGGCGACAGTAGGGGCAGGGCACGGTCGGCTCGTCGCCCGAGTCGTCGTCGTCATCAGCTTCCTCGTCCCACTCGTCTGCGGCGTCGTCGTCGTCACGGTAGAAAGTCATGGCCGCACCTTTGTGTTCCCCGGAACGTGCCGGGGCTCGTAGGGACAATGCCGGCAGCCGGAGCCGCAGCAGAAGCCACGTTTCCGGTGATAGGCGGCCGTGAAGACCAGCAGCCCGTTTTCCAAATAGGAATCCGCCCGGCCCGGCATGGCTTCGCGGCCTTGATCCGGCTCTCGGGGTGGCATGGCTTCAGCCATTTCACGGTGCGACTCGATGACCACGGCTACTCGTGCTCGCCCTCGATGCGGGCCTCGCCATCCCGGTCGATGTCCACCCGCAGCCTCATCGGATGGCAGCAGACCGGGCAGTCTTCGACGTAGTCCTGGTGGGCCCCCGCCGAGACATCCACGGGCACGACGATCTCTTCGCCGCACGATTCGCAGATGTAGGCGGCCTCGGGAGCGGCGGCGGGCCTGCGAGTGCGACGGCGTTTCTTCATGACAGATCGGAACACGGCCACGAATGGGAGAAGTGGCCTCGATGGCTCAGTCGCGGCTTCTGAGCTTCGACAGCAGCCGGAGAATTTCCATATACAGCCAGACGAGCGTGACCATCAGGGCAAACGCCCCATACCACTCGAGGTATTTCGGAGCACCGCGATCGGCGGCCTGCTCGATGAAATCGAAGTCGAGCACGAGATTGAGGGCCGCGATCACGACCACGACGAGACTGAAGCCGATGCCGACGGGGCCGGCCGCGTGAATGTATGGAATCGGAAACCCAAAGAAACTCCCGACCATAGAGATCAGATAGACGAGGCAGATTCCACCCGTCGCCGCCACGATGCCGAGTTTGAAGTTCTCGGTCGCCTTGATGAGCCCCGACTGGTACGCGAGCAAGAGGCCGAAGAGCGTGCCGAACGTGCCGCCGACCGCTTGAATCACGATCCCGGGATACTGGGCCTCGACACTGGCCGACACGCCCCCCAGGAACAGTCCCTCGGCCAGCGCATAGACCGGGGCCAGGGCAGGGGCCCATGTGTGCTTGAAACAGATGACCAGCGCCGTGATCATTCCGATGACGGCCCCGCCCAGCGCCCATGGCATCGCAACGCCCGGATTGGCTTCCAAGCCGACGAACGTCTTCGACCATGTAAAGCAGGCCGTACCCATCGCGAGAGCCAGGAGGAACATCGTCTTCTGGGCCGTGCCATTGATGGTCATGACATCGGCCGGAGACTGGTCGGCAGTGAGGTCACGCCGGAAGGCTCCGAAATTCTCGAACGTCTTGTCGTTGAGCGTTGGATTACCGGTTCGCATGATCCTGTTTGGCTCCGGGACGAGAAAACGGACGAGGTCCCGGAGGTTACCAGACCAGCTCATCCGGTGGCTATGTTGCCGAAGCCCGACCGCGGCACGTACTCTGAGCGAAGTGTTGCACCCCCCGCCCGAGCCCCACGGAAACCCACGCTCATGAGCCACCGAATGCCCCACCAACGCCGCCGCTTCTTCGCCGCACTGGCCAGCCTGTTCGCGATACCTTGGTGCGCGATTGCGGCCCAGTCTGCGTCGGCCGGCCAGAAGAAGACCTACAAATACCGCTGCCCAAAGTGCAAACTCATCCAGGAGTATGGCACCATGGGTGTGAAGAAATGCCCCAACGACGGCGCGACGATGATTCGGATGAGTTCGTGAATCGCGTCGCACGTCCGCGAGCCAGCCATGCTGTCCATCCGGCCGCCCTGGCTCCCGACGACGTGCTGCGCGACTGCGACGAAACCCACACCCGGCGATCGGGCCCCGGTGGCCAGCACCGAAACAAGACCGCGACGGCTGTCGTGCTCGTGCATCGACCGACGGGACTATCCGCCGAGGCTTCCGAACGCCGCAGCCAGGCAGAAAACAAAACGCAGGCACTGAAGCGATTGCGGCTGAGGCTGGCCCTCGGGCACAGGATGCCGGCCGATCCTGCCGGGCCGTCGTCCACATGGCGTTCGCGAACGCGAGACAGGCAGCTCGTGATTGCAGCGACGCACGACGACTACCCGGCCCTGATTGCGGAGGCACTCGACCACCTGCAGGAGACGGGCTTTGAAATCGCCGCCGCCGCCAAAACACTCGGCGTCACGGGCACGCAGTTGGCGAGACTCTTCAAGAAGTGCCCGGAGACGTGGGTGGCCCTCAACGCGCATCGCACCGCCAACGGGCTTGCGGCTCTGAAATAGCCCACGCGGGACCAGCCTGGCGACGGCCCGCGCACGAGCCCGCGTCAGGCGATTCCCTCGGCCCGCATCGCCTCCCAGTCCTCCGCGGTGGGCCTGGCCATCGTGCCACAGAGGAAATCACCCAGGGGAAACGCCACGTTGAAGTTCTTGTCGGGGTGGCGGTGATGCAGGAAGTGGTGCCTGGCCACGAACTTGTACGCCGGCCAGTTCGCAAAAAACCGGCCCTGCGGCTTGTGCATCTCGAGGTGGATCTGATTCCAGATCGTGTGGTGCAGGCAGACCACGGCCGGAAACATGATCGCGCCGGTGAGCGAAAAGCAGCCGATCAGCAAACTCACGGGAAGCGATTCGACGAGCCCCTCCCGAACGTTGAGCCGGATGCCCCGGTCCTCGCCCGGCGGCAGCGGTTCGTCGTGAAAGTGCTGACGATACTGGGTGTGATGCTCGACGGCATGGCTCGTGAACATCCGCTGCCGGGCCCGGAGGTTTCGCAGCAGAAAATGCCGCGGCTTCTTGTGCATCAGGCGGCAGTGCACCTGGTGTTCGATGAGCGACATCAGCAGGACCATGGCTGCGAACCAGCCGACGACCGAGAGAACTTGCAGCAGCATCATGCCCCCGCGTTGAGTGAAAATGAGCCGGCGATCGACGCATGGCTGGCGACCGCTGGGGGGCCGCGTGTGGGGGAGTTTCTAACAGGATGAGTCCCGGAGCGGCAGGCCAGTTTTCGGCCGCATCTCCGGCCGCGTGGCGCCGAGGATCGAGAGATCCGGCCGGTTCGCCTACAGGTCTCACGCCCCGCGCCCCGTCCTCGGGGCAATCCCCAATTGGGCCCGTCGAATCTCCATCGCCCGCCGATATTCAGAGGCCCGCGACCGTTCTTCCGGAGTGGAAGAGTCGAGTCTCTGCTTT
>CAZONY010000317.1:0-2216 GCA_964581215.1 uncultured Chitinophagaceae bacterium
ACCGGAGCATCGTTCACCGCCACCACGGTGATCGGGATGGTCACGGTGGTTGTCTGCTGACCACCGCTCCCCGTGCCACCGAGATCGTTCACCACCACCTGGAGGCTGGCAGCCCCGGAGAAGTCGGCCGTCGGGGCGAATGACGCATTGTTGAGCGCCGTGTTGATCGCCGCCGCCGTGCCGCGAAACGTCATCGTGGCATCGGCAGTTCCATCACCGGCCGCTCCGGTGAACCCGGAAAAGGAAAGCCCCGCCGTGCCCGAGAGGCTCACCGTGCCGTTGGTGGCCGTGAGCGTGACCTGCAGAAGACCGGCACCACCGGCATCCACGTCGGCCACCAAAAGGCTTTCATTGGCGAAGACATAGGTCGTGTCTTCCGGCGTCGAGGCACTTGTGGGCGCGGCGATCGCGGGGGCGTCGTTGACCGCCACGACCGAAACGCTGCACGTGGTGGCCGAGCCGTCCGTGCCATTGTCATCGCGAATGACGATGCTGAAGACTCGCGTGGTCGCCGTCGTCGGATTGTCGCTGCCGTTGCGATATCCGAGGGCGTTGAGCAGGGCCTCGGCCTCCGCCTTGGTGAGATTTTGAGGAGTGTCCGTCGGGCTGCCGCTCTCGAGAACAACCCCCGTGAAGGCGACCGTCCGAACGCCGGAAGCCGAACTGCTTTCGTAGCGGTAGAAGGTCCCGGCGAGACTGAAGATCCCCGCCCCGCTGGCATTCAGGTTGACCGACGACGCACCAACGGCCCCCGACTCGACGAGCAGTTCGTTGTCGCCATCGGGCAGTTGAGTAGTCGGGATCGAGACGCGAATCTGCTGGTAGGCGGTACCAATATCGATGACCGCCGACGTGGCGAAATCGGCCGCCGCCCCACCCTCTGTAAACGAAGCAGTGGCATTGATGCCGCTCACGGTCGCCTGCTCGATCGTGATGGCATGGCCACCGATCTCGATCGTTCGCGAGTCGTCTTCCGTGGCGATCCGCGCGATATCGACCGCGGTCAGCGTCTTCCCGGCCACCGCCGCCGCAAACGCCTCGCCCTCGTCGCCGACCGTATCGATTGCGGCATTCAGCCGATGGTCGATCGCATGGCCGAATTCCTCGATCAAAACGCTGGCGACGAACGAGACGTCGGCACCGGCGTTGAGCCAGTCGGCGTTGACGTAGATCCGTTCCGCCCGGCCTGGGCTGGCCGCCGCGTAGCCCGCGAGCGTCGTGCCGAGCACGGCGCCACCGACCACTTCGAGCCCCACCACGAACCGCCCACCGGCGAGATCGTCGCGCACCCGGCCCATGGCCCCGTTGCCGCCTTCCCCGAAGACATCGGCGACGATTCGGCTGAAGGCCTCGGTAGCGGCAAAGTCTCCGAGTTGTCGCGAGCCGTCCTGCACCGCCGCCGCCAAGCTCTCTGCCGCCGACGCCGAAAGCAGCGATGTTCCATCGACGACCGTCCAGGCATCGTGCGCGGTCGCCGACGGATCGCGGATGGGATCACCCCACGCCACCGTCTGCTCTGTGGCAGACATGGCCAGCCGGACCTCGAGCGACTCCATCGGCGAGAGCGGAGACAGGCTGGCCTGCCGCACCCGTCGCCGTCGCGCATCAGCAGGTTGGCGATGCCTCCTCCAGACGGATCCGAGCAAGTGCCCTAATCTCCGCCCGAGGCCGTGATACTTGAAAAACCGAAGTCGAGAACTCATGCGCGCTAAGGGATTCCTGGGATGAAATCCCCATCCCTGGGTATTGGGGAAAGGCCCCGAGAACACACCGCCTAATTTAAGATGGTATGCGGATTACGACAAAAATCACGGTTTTGTTCGACGAACGCGGCAGAACGCTGGAAAGGCCGCGAAAAGAAAGGGGATAATCCCGTTCTGACGGTCGTGCCAAGGGCTATTTTGCCCAACCTGCCAGCGACTACCAGCGGGCCTCGAGGCCGAGGTTGGCACCATTCAAGAACATTCCGCCAGCTGAGTCGAGCCCACTGCCGGCCCCGTCCGCCGTGCTGAAATCCCACTGATTGGGGGCGAGGGCCAGCCCCTCGATCCACATCAGGTTGTAGCCCACCCTCAATCCCCACACGCTGGTGAGACGGTAGACAACCGAAAGGTTGATATCGGCCACCATTGCCGTACTGACGCCGCTCGCCGCCTGAGCGGGCCGACCAGGCCCGCCGGTGGGATCCACGATCGGGGCCTGCTGCTGCCCTTTTG
>CAZONY010000317.1:2226-3364 GCA_964581215.1 uncultured Chitinophagaceae bacterium
CGCAGCCCCAGCGGGGACCATAGCGTCCCCAGCGGCCGCCGAGCTGACCGCCCAAGAGATTGTTCGTGGTCGATACGTCGTAGGAACTGCGGAACGGTCCGTTCGGCTCGTCGATGCAGCAGGTGAAGTCGAGGTCGGCGGCTTCCGAAACGTTGACCCAGCGCAGCCCGCCCAGAAGGTCGAGCCAGCGGCCTTGGGGCCGTTCATTCGGGGAAAACGTGCGAAACACGTTGTACTCCACCGAATTGAGATTCGACGCATATGAGGCATTCACATTTTCCGCCTCGGCGTAGGGCAGCGGAATCTCGTTTCGGAGGTCGCCCGCGAGCGACAGCAGATTTGATTCCGAGCCGACCAACGACTCTCCGCCAAACATGTTGTAGACGCCCGTGTAGCCGACCTCGCGGCCCCAGTCGTCGAATGCCCTGCCGCCGTAGAAGATTCGCAGGCCGAGGGCCGACGCCGGTTGCAGGTCGCCGACGGTGAGGAGCACGTCGCCGGTGTTGAAATCCTCGACGAGGGGAGCGTTGGTGGCTTGATTGTCCCTCTGCATGACCAGGAAATCCCCGATCACATACCGCTCGAAACCGCTGGGGTGGCGACCGTCGAACACACCGTCGAGGAGGGAGGAGTCATCGAGCCTGCCGGCTGCCCCTTCTGCCCAGCCGCCCCGAAAACCAGGCGTTTGGGCGCCAGCCGAGGGCTGGAACAGGGTCCCCACACCAATCGTGAACACGGCGGCACACACCAGCCACCAAGGCTGCTGCCGGCGCGGTGCCAGGCACCCCCTCTGCCGCCCCTGAAAAATACCCATGGAAATGCCGCTCCGATCCCACCACACCAGTTCGGGGATCGACACTTCGCCTGCCGCATCTCGACGCCATGCCGATGCTCTGCAGGTCGTGACGGTCGTGCTTCCTATCCGGCTCGTTCCGGCTGGCACACGTCAACCGGGCGTGCGGGAAACGGTGTTCGTGCGTGTTGTGCGGCCGGGCGACTGACGCCCGAAACCCGAGATCCGTCTCGAATCACGACTCGAGAAGCCCGCCCCACGGCGCCTCGCCCCGCCGGTCAGAACAGGCTCGACACTGGTCACGGCGGGCAGTGGCGGAGATTCGACTCAAACCCACAGCTCTCC
>CAZONY010000318.1:0-3354 GCA_964581215.1 uncultured Chitinophagaceae bacterium
TCTCCGCGGGGTCGATCGCGAGCAGGGCCGCGCGGGCACGCCCCGCCTTCTGAAGGTCGCGGCCCACGATCGCCCCGCCGACCTGGCTCACCTCGGCGACGGGCGCGCCGGTGAGGAAGTGCACGAGCGTCTCGCGTTCGAGCGACTCGTAGGGCTTGCCGAAACGCCAGGCGGGCAGGTGCATGGGTGAGTTCCTCGTGGGATCTACACTTTAGCCGATCGGCGAACCAACGCGCCCAACCCGGCCCGGGGCTGCCCCTGTCATTTCGCCGGACGTTCGCGACGGCCTTCCAGGCCTTTGCTCACTCGGACCTGCCTGCGCTCCGCCATCAGTGACTCGGCTGGTCAGCTACGCCGGCTCAACGGCAGGGGCACCCCCAGGCCTCTGTATTCACGAAACCATCGCTAGCCCGGCCTTCGGTGGCTTGGCGAACATCCGCTCGCTTTCGTCGGCGTCGTCCCGGGCGATGCCGTCCGCAGTTGACGAGGCTTCGGGTGACCCGTGCCCCGGGAGCAGGCGTATGATGACGAGCGCAGGCTGGAGGCCGAAGCTGAAGTCAGCATCCGAGTGAGTGAAGGCCAGGAGGGCCTGAACGAACGTCCGGCGACGGGGCACGGGTCACCCGAAGCCGGCTTGGGCGCGAAGAGCCTCTCCACGTCGTCAATACACGCCGACGGTGGTCGTGGCAGCCAAGGCGCGGAAGGGCCGCACGCCGCTGATGCCGTCCCACGGATACTTCGCGTAGGGCAACTCGCGCTCCCCCTCGTCGCGCTCCAGGAAGCCCGGGATGAAGGTCTCCTTCGTGAGCGTCGTGAGGCGGACACGGCCGGTGCCGCCGTAGGGCACGAGTTCGTCCGGCTTGTCGAAATCCACCACCTCGATGACCGCCCGGGGCTGCGGGGCGTAGTAGGCGATCGTGTAGCCGTCGGCCGGCACCACCGGCCGGCTCGCGGCCAGGCCCATGAGCGTGTTGCCGTAGGTGGGCGTCATGAAGGCGCCGTCGAGGAGCTCCTCGACCGCGAAACGCGTCCACTGCGGTGTGAACTCGGTGCCGCCGGAAAAGATGCCGGTGATTCCCGCCTTGCGAATCGTCGTGCCCTTCTTCTCGAGCGCGAGCGCCAGGGCCTCGAGCAACTTGGGCGTCGTGAACATGCAGCGGATGTCGTGGCCCGCCTCGAGGATCGTGATCGCCTGGTCGATGCAGTGTTGCTTGTAGGCCTCGAGGTGCTCCATCCAGCCCTTCTGAATGAGCTTGATCACCCAGCGGGGGTCGAGATCGACGCAGAAGCAGATGCCACCGCGATACTGCGCGAGGTGCTCGATCGAGAGCCGCAGCCGCCGCGGGCCCGAGGGGCCGAGCATCAGCCAATTCGCCCCCCGCGGAAAATATTCCTCGGGGAGGGTGTCGCTGAACATTTCGTAGTCGGTGCGGAAGTCGCGGGAGTTGTAGCGCGACTTCGGGATGCCCGTCGTGCCGCCGGTCTCGAACACGTAGGCCGGCTGGTCGGCCAGGCCCTGGGGCACCCAGCGCCGCACCGGCCCGCCGCGGAGCCACTCATCCTCGAAGGGCGGAAACTTCTTCAGGTCAGCGAAGGACCGCACGTCCTTGAGCGGGTCGAAGGGCAGGGACTTCGCATACTCGAGCCAGAACGGGCAGCCGGTGGACTCGTGGAAGTGCCAGGCCAGCGTCTCGACAACGTGGGCGTCGAGCGCGGAGCGGGCGGCGGCGATCGCCGTGGCCTCGGCGACCGCGAACACGGGGGCTTTGCCACCAACGGTCGAAGAGGCGGGCGCCGATGCCATCGGGGAGATTCCTTGCGGGAAGAAAGGGGCGGCGGGCGGCCGGCCCAGGTCAGCGTTCCGGGGGGGCCGCCACCGGCTGCTGGTGCGGTGCGGCGAGCTGGCCGAAGAGCTGGAGAACGCCGTTGAAGTGGGCCAGTCGCGGGCCGTAGCGGTCGATGAATTCACCGAGCGCATACTCGCTGTCGGCGTAGTCTTCGGCATTCTCGCATGCCTCGCGGGCCACGTTGGCGAGAAATTCGGTGTGCACCTTGGCGAGCGATTCCGCCGCCTGACGGCAGGAGACGGCCAGGTCGGGATTGGCTTCTCGCCAGGCCTTCAGTTCGGCGGTTCGCTGCCGCTGCTGCTGCGACACCTGGGCGAGCAGTTCCGTGAGCAGATCGCACGACTTTCGCTGCAGCGCGACCATGTCGCGAAGCAGGCGGGCCGTCTCGTCGGGGTCGCCCGCCAGCGCGGCCGGCTGGGCCGCGTGGCCGCCCACCGCGGAGATATCGATCTGGGTCGTGTAGGTGGGCAGATTCGCCATGCGGAAACGCTCCTGGAGAATCTCCATGGTAGGCAGCCAAGCGGCCTTTTTCCATGAATGCGACCGTTTCTGCTCCGCTTTCCGGCACAGCCGCCAATCTTTGCGCAGGTTCCCCGGTGGGGGTGAGCGGCGGCGGCTCGGGGATCACCCCGGAGGAAGCCGCTCAAGTGACGGCCCCCAACTCCCGATCCATGGGCAGGCACGGCCGCAGGGAAGCGGCCGCGACGCGGGGCCTCGGAGCGTCCGGCGGGCAGCCGTCGGCGATCGTCGGGACATTCCATGGAGCACCAGGGGCGGACGGAGACGGCGTTCGGCTTTCTGACCACGGTCGATTCTCCGTCGCACGGAGTGTTCGGCGGCTATCTGCTGGTCGATGTCGGCGGGCGGCCGCTCGAGTTTCACTGCACGGCCCCGGTCAAGGTGTCGCGGGCGCAGCAGATCCTGTATGGAGCGTCGCTGGCGAGCCACCTCCACGGCCGGCAGATCGGCGGAGCCCTCCTCGCGGAAGGCACGATCGCGCCCGCCCTCGTGCTGACCGATCACGACGCGATGCTCAGCGTACGGTCGCAGACGTCGCTTCCCGTGGCGCTCGTGCGACGCCACGATGCGACCACCGACCAATCGCCCTCGGGGGCGTTTGCCATCGGCGATGTCTGCGTCAGCCCGCATGCCAGCGACGCGGCGGAAGCCGATGCCTTGCGGGAGCGGCTGTCCGGCCTGGTGACGACCGTCGATCTGACGGAGCCCTTCGAGCGGATCCGGGCCGCCATCGAGGAAGCGCAGCGGCACTGACGCCGCCGGAGGCAGGTGTGATGCCCGAGTCGAGCGGCGCCACGACCGTGCGGTCGTTTCCGGCGGCGGCCTTCCACCTGCCGGAGCCCGGGGTCTCCGGCCAGGTCGTGGCTCCCGTGCCGGCGGCGCGTGCCGTACGGCTGCCGCTGGAACAGTTCCGGCCGTCGGTCCTGCGGTTCCCGCTGTTCGATCTGCGACCCCGGGTCGCCAGTCACCATTTTCAGAAGCCACTCGA
>CAZONY010000319.1:0-3334 GCA_964581215.1 uncultured Chitinophagaceae bacterium
GCCGGAGCGGCTCGCGGAGGGGATGGCCGCCATCATGCCGGCCTTGGCGTGGACAGGCCGGGGTACCGGTCCGGTGGCGACCTCGCCGGATGGACGGTGGCAGACGAGGGACGCCCCAAACTCGGGCATCGAACTTGTCAGGATCGATCCGGATCGTCCCGAGGTGACGGTTCGACTGCCGCGCGACCGGGATGCGACGTTTCAATGCGCGGCGTTTTCGGGTGATTCGAAACTGCTGGCAACCGGCTATTCCGATGGCGGCCTGGAAGTCTGGAATCTCACGGCCGACCACGTCGCCCGGAGCAGGATGGCCCTGCGAGGGCACGTCAAACCCGTCGAGTTCATCGAGTTCGAACGAACCGACCGCTGGCTCGTGTCCTCGTCGGCCGTCTCGATTCGGCTCTGGGAAATGGATGTGTACAAACTCATCAAGATAGCCGACCAGTCGAATGGCCGGACGCTCAGCCAGGACGAGCGGCTCCAATACGGCATCGACGACACATGGCCCGACATTCCCGTGAGCGCCCCTGGTGCTCGTTAGAGCGCATCCAGTTCCGTGGATCGCCGACCCCCCTCACCTACCTTCCTCAGCTTTGCAGGGCGTCGCTATAGCTATGCTGAAAATGCTCCAGCAGACTGTGTGTGCGGCACCGCTGGCTGGTTGGCGGCGGCAAAACACCCCGCGAAACTGCCGCTACCGAAATATCGACTGCAGCCGCTGGAGTGACACGGGCAGCACCGTGGGCTTGGGCGGCGGTGGCAGGGGCGAGGCCTTGGCCTTCATGTCGCCGGAGTAGGCGGCGATCGCCCCCGGTGTCAGGCCCCCCCACACCCGCTCCTGGTACACCGCCAGCGCGTGCAGCGCGTGGCACATCGGCCCGATCTTCCAGTCCTTCTTCGGCTCGTCCTCCAGGGCGTCGGCCAGGAACTTCACCGCCTTCACCGTCTTCGGATGGTAGAGCACCTTCTGGTCGGCCGTGGAGACGAGGAATTCGAGCATGTGGCCGGTGGTCCGCAGCTTCCGCTCCACGTCCCAGCCGTCCTCCGGCTTTTCGAACCAGGCCGTGCTGAAGCTGCCGTCGCGGTTTTGGAGCTCGCTGAACATCTGCTGCTGGTGGAGCCGGAAGATGCGGTTGGCCTTCACGTAGGCGCCGTCCAGGCGACCGGTCTCCCGCATGCGTTCCTGACAGGCGTAGCCCAGGGCGAAGAGCCGGTGCGTGCCGCCGCAGGCCTCTCCCTGGATCGGCTGCGCGGCCTCCTCTTCCACGAGCCTGTGGAGCGACCACGACTCGCCGTCGTCGCTCTTCCACGTGGCGTCGGTCTCGAGGTAATGCGCCATGGCGATGAGCGCGAACGTCAGTTCGGTCTTCGTCTTGCAGGCCCGTTTTTCCGACTCGATGAGGTCGGCGATCGTGAACTGCCTGTCATCGAGCGTGATGGGCGTCGATCTCGGCAGTCTGGCCTGCGCCATGACGGCGAGGTATTGAGACGCATGCCCCTGCATGCCCTTGCCCTGCAGGGCCACGAGGCGGCCACGGTCGGTCGCCACCATCACCTGGCCGTTGCAGCGTCCGCCGCGATTGAGCCACGCGAAGGAGCCCACGAGATCACCTTCGCTGGCGCCCTGTCGGATCTTCGCGCCGGCGCCCCAGGTGAGCGACCAGTGCATCACCTCCCACGGATTGTGCTCGAGCGTGTTGAGGGGGCGGCGGCGGTAAATGTCCATCACCCGCCCGATCTGGTGCCGCAGCGCATCGAACTCGTAACCCGACGGGGGCGGCGCAGCCGTCGCCGTGGTCGCATGGGCCGTGAGATCGGGAGGCAGCGGCGCCTCGGGGGGGGCGGCGTTGCCGGCCTGGGCCGACGTCATCGAGCCGGCCAGCGTCGCAAACAGGAGCAGGCCGGCGAAGAATCGCTGCATGGTGGTGAGCTCATCAGGGTGGAAGCGGCGTCCTCCAGGCTTTCGGCAGACCTGCCGCGCGACATCCACGAGAGGCCGCGTCGCCCGGCCCCGGAACCGCCGTTTGGCCGGCCCGCCAAAGGTCACGGGGCTCCACGACCGGCAGGGTTTGCCCATCCACCGCCGGCCGCCGGCGGGCGCTACCGCGGCCGGCGTGTCACTGCAGCGCGAGTGGTTCCATCACGGCGGCAGGTAAAACGGGCAGGATGAAAATGACGCGCACACGACTCCGCGTTGTCGGCACCGTGCAGGGGGTCGGATTTCGTCCGTTCGTCTGGCGGCTGGCCCGGAGGCACGGGCTTTCGGGCTTCGTGGCCAACGCCCCGCAAGGCGTGGTGATCGAGTTGCAGGGCCGCCCCGCGTCGATCGACCGCATGATCGCCGCGCTGCGCGACGAAGCGCCGCCGCTCGCGGAGGTCGTCGGCGTGGGTCGTGAAGACCTGCCCGTCGATGCGACCCAGCCCCCCCTGTTTCTCATCCATCCGTCCGGGGACCAGGTCGGCGCGGGCCGGACGGGCGTGCCGGCGGATATCGCCATGTGCGCGGCGTGCCGCGCCGAAGTGCGTGATCCGGCGAACCGTCGGTTTCGCTATCCATTCGCCAACTGCACCGACTGCGGACCCCGGTTCACGATCGTCGAGAGCCTGCCCTATGATCGCCCGCGGACGACGATGGCGGGATTTCCGCTCTGCCCGGCCTGCGCCGCCGAGTATGCCGATCCGGCGGATCGCCGGTTTCATGCCCAGCCGATCGCCTGCCCGGCCTGCGGACCGACGGTCTGGTTCACGACGGCCGACGATCCCGGCGGCATCGCGATCGTTCGCCCGCTTGGCGGCTGCATCGGCGACGCGGCGATCGAGCGGGCCCGCGGCCGGCTCCGCGCCGGCGACGTGCTGGCGATCAAGGGACTGGGCGGGTTTCACCTCGTGTGCGATGCCACGAGCGAGGCTGCCGTGGGCCGGCTGCGGGAGCGGAAGCAGCGAGTGGCCAAGCCGCTGGCGGTGATGGTGGCCGACATCGCCGCGGCGACGAACTGCGCCGACGTCGGCGAGCAGGATCGCCGCCTCCTGGAAAGCCGCGAAGGGCCGATCGTGCTCGTGCGGAAGCGACCCGACGGAGGAGGCCTCGCGGCGGGGATCGCCCCCGGCAACGATTTCGTCGGACTGCTGCTCCCCTCCACGCCTCTCCACCACCTGCTCTGCGACGGCCTGCCGCCGCTGGTGATGACATCGGGCAATCTCTCCGAGGAGCCGATCGCCCATGACAACCGCGATGCCTCCGCGCGCCTCGCTCCGCTCGTGGACGGCTTCCTGATGCACGACCGCGAGATCGTGGCCCCCTGCGACGATTCCGTCGTGCGGTGCGTGGTCGGTG
>CAZONY010000320.1:0-350 GCA_964581215.1 uncultured Chitinophagaceae bacterium
TGAGGGGCTGGTACTGGCCGATCGCGTTGTATTCCTCGAACGGAATCCCCCATGGGTCGAGGCGGGCATGGCAGTCGTTGCAGGCTTCCACAGTTCGGTGGATGCGCAGCAGGTCCTTGATTGTGGGAGCGATTGCGGCCTCCTCACCGGCGGTATCGGAAAGAGCCGGCACCTCTGCCGGCGGCGGGGGCACCTCGTCACCAAGAATCGCCTGCCGTAGCCAGACAGCTCGATAAATCGGATGCGGCGCGGAGCCGGTGCCATTGCCGACGAGCACCGAGCCCTGCGTCGGCAAGCCACCGAGCGGGGCATCGGGCGGGACACGTACGGCGCGAAACCGCAGGCCCTGC
>CAZONY010000320.1:370-2290 GCA_964581215.1 uncultured Chitinophagaceae bacterium
TTGAGCCACGCGAAGTCTGAATCGACGATGTCGAGCACACTGGCGTTGCGGCGGATCAGTTCGCCGATGAAGCCGACCGTCTCATCGATCATGTAGTCACGGATTGTGGGGCGGAACAGCATCTCCTGGCCGGCCCGCTCCCCATTGGGCACGAGGTAGAGAAAACGCGGAAAGAGATTGCGGTTAATATTGACCGCTTTTGTTTTCTCGATGCTGAGCCATTGGGTCGAAAAATTCCTGACAAATTCCTGGGCTCGTTCGTCGGCGAGCATCCGCCGCACTTGCGATTGGATCACGTCGGGATCATCGAGCCTGCTTTCGGCCGCCAAGGCGAGAAGCTCCTGATCCGGGAGGCTGCCCCACAGAAAATAGGAAAGCCGCGAGGCAAGTTCGTAATCAGGCGTCGTGAGTTCGTCGGCCGCCACCGTGTGGTAGAGGAACTGCGGCGACACGAGCACCATGGAGAGCGTCTCCCGCATGGTGGCTTCCAGCGAATCGAACTGAGGTTCGAGCATCTTATAGAGCTTAAAAAACCGCTCCACTTCCTCGTGGCTGGCTGGGCGGCGATAGGCGCGGGTGATAAACGCTCCCAACACCTGGCGGACGTAAGCATCGGGATCGGCCGATCGCAGCGGCGACGCAGGCAGGATGCGGGCGTGGTGCTCGGGCGGCCAGACATCGACGACGGGTGCCTCGAACTCTATCGATCGCACCACTGCCCTCGGCACCGAAAGCTGCCAAGCGTTATCAAAGTGGCTACCATGCTTGTCGTTGAGCTGCCCGTTGTCGAAAAGGTTCTGCGAATAGATGAGCCTGGTGGCCGGCGCCTGGCCGTTTTTGGTCACCTCTCCGACCTGGATCGGGTGGTTTTCGATGCGCCCTCGAAACTCGAATGTCCGCAGGTGTTCAACGTCGTTGGTCAAATGGACCGTTCCGACCGGGGTGTAATCGCCCGTGCCACTGTCGTGGCGTAAGTCGCTGCCCATGACGATCCGCAGTGGCACTTCCTTGTAGCCCGGCGGCAGGATGGCGGCCGCTGTCACGCGGATCAGATACTCGCCGGTTTCAGGCCACGACTTGACCACGGCGGTGCCCGCCGCCCCTCCGGTGTAAACGCCGATTTCATCGGACAGCATGGCGGCGAAGGCCGGTCCCTTGGGTTCGAAGGACCATGTTTGCCGATGCACTTCGGGCGTTTCAGGATCGACGATGGCACTGGCCAAGACGCGGCGGGCCGTTTTAAGGTATCGATCGAACTGCTCCGGTCCGAGCAGCATGAATCCCGCGCTGTTATTGAAATGGTAGGGCTTTGCGGGATCCTCCGGAAGGTCTTTGATGAGTTCGAGGTCGATGCCCAACAGATCGCGCATCGTGTTCTGATACTCAAAATTCGTCAGCCTCCGGGCAAGCGGGGCGGCTCTCACATCGCTCGCCTTCGCCACATGATCGCGCATGCCCTGATCGATCCAGGCCTGCACGGACTCTCGCTCGGCCGCACTCGGCTGCTTCTCGCCCTCGGGCGGCATCTCTCCGTCGCCCAGGACCTCGTGGATTTTTTCCCATCGGTCCAACTCACCGCTCGCACCAGAAGCGAGATCGCCGTCGAGCGTGTTCAGGGTCATTTCGCCCTTGCTCTTCTCGCCTCCGTGACATCGGATGCAGTAGGTCTCGAAGAATGGTTCGACGTGCGAACGGTATCCCGGCTCTCCTGCGGGAATGCCGGCGGCCGAGTCTGATGCCGATCCGCCCGCAGCGTTCTCCTCGGCTCCCACGCCCTGCAGGATCCAGATGCCGACGATCAACACCAACGACAAAACACTGTCCGTGTATCTCGGAAGCATGTGATTCAGTCGCCGAACTCTGACAGGTTCGCTCACTGCAGTCCCTTCGCTACGCTCCGGGTGTTTTTGGCTTCCTGCC
>CAZONY010000320.1:2314-2588 GCA_964581215.1 uncultured Chitinophagaceae bacterium
GAAATAATATCACGCCCGGACGCGAAATGCTCCCCCAAGACCCTCGAAGCATTGTCGCCGCTCACGTGATAGAGCTGCGACAAGTGCTCCCACTTCTCGACCGCCCAGAACCCCTGCCTTGTGTGAAGCGGCCCGCAGAGAAGGTCCTTTCTTGGCTCGGCGACATGGTGGCAGTCGAGGTCCACCCTTTCGCCCAGGGTGAGGAAGGCAGCGGTCAGCAGCCGGCTGGGCGGCGCCGCTGCGGGCCACGAGCAGCGCGACGGCGAGGCCGACC
>CAZONY010000320.1:2598-3323 GCA_964581215.1 uncultured Chitinophagaceae bacterium
GGCGGCGAAGGTGAGGACGGTCAACGGCACTTCCGCGCCCGTCTGCCGCGCACTGGGCCGGTGAGTGGTCGCGGGACGGTGCGTTACGGGGCAGTAGTCCGGTTGGGCTCGAAGCACAGTCACAAGAGGACGGCGAACCATGAAACACGCTCTCACGCTCCTCACGGCCCTGCTCTTTGCACCGGTGGCCGCCGCCGCCGCACCGAAACCCAACATCATCGTCATCCTCACCGATGACTTGGGCTATGCCGACATCGGTGCCCACGGCTGCCAAGACATTCCGACGCCAAACATTGACCGGCTCGCGAACGGCGGGGTGCGATTTACCGATGCGTATGCGAACGGCTCCTTCTGCACGCCGACACGCGCGGCTTTGATGAGTTGCCGGTATCAGCATCGCTACGGCATCGAAGACCTGGGCGGACCGCTGCCGGCGCAGGCTCATACGCTACCACAGCGGCTCAAGGCTGCGGGCTACGTGACGGGCATGGTGGGCAAGTGGCACCTGGGCTCGACCGAAGGTTTCACGCCGGTGGATCGCGGTTTCGATGAGTTCTTCGGCTTCGTCGGGGGCGGGCATCAATACATCATCCAGCCGGGCGGAAAGGGCGAATACAACGCCCCCATTCTGCGCACTCGCGAACCGGCGACCGAGCAGCGTTACCTGACAGACGCCTTCGGCGAGGAGGCTGCCGCCTTCGTCGCACGGCAGCGTGAATCGAAGC
>CAZONY010000321.1:0-3317 GCA_964581215.1 uncultured Chitinophagaceae bacterium
GTGTCCCCCTTCTCTGCCGGCAAGGAAAGCCCTGCACGCTGGCTTTTCCGCGAAGCAGGCCCAAAGTTTCTTCGACGCGCAGGACGTGGCGTCTTCCGGCCTCCGGGAGAAGAGCCATGCAGACCCAGCCACAGGTGACCTTCGACGACATCCCGATCGACGAGCGGGTGCGGGCCACCGCCTATGACCACATCGACGAGTTGGAGCGGGCCTACGGCCGGATCACCGGCTGCCACGTGGTGATCGCCAAGCCGCACCGCCATCACCGGCAGGGCGGGCTCTACTCCGTCAGCGTCGATGTCGTCGTGCCCGGCGGCGAGATCGTGGTCAATCGGGAGCATCCCCTCGACCATGCCCACGAGGATGTCTACGTCGCGATGCGCGACGCCTTCCTCGCGGCCCGCCGGCGGCTAGAGGCCCACGCCCGACGGCTTCGCGGGGCGACGAAGGCCCATCTGTCGCGGGCCCAGGGGCACGTGTCGCAGATCTTCCCGCTGGAAGGCTACGGCTTCATCAAGACGCCCGACGGCCGCGATGTCTACTTCCACCGCCACGCGATCTCCGACCACGACTACCGGCTCGTCGATGTCGGGAGCGAGGTGTTCTTCAGCGAGGAGGAGGGAGACGACGGGCCGCAGGCTTCCCACGTGCAGCTCGTCCATTCTCACCGGGTTCCCAGGAGCTGATCCATGCCTCTCACCCACGACGTCACCCATGCCGAGGTCGCGATTCCCGCGCTCGCCGCATCGGGCGCGGCCCTCACCCTGCCCGGCCGGCTCTCGCTGCCGGAGTCACCGGTCGGTCTCGTCCTCTTCGCCCACGGCAGCGGCAGCAGCCGCGCGAGTCCGCGCAACGAGTTCGTGGCCTCGGTGCTCCACGAATCGTGGATCGGCACGCTTCTCTTCGACCTGCTCACGGCGCAGGAGGCGGCCGACCGGGCGAACGTGTTCGACATCAGCCTGCTGGCCGACCGCCTCGGGGCGGCGTTGCGGTTCGTGATGGGCCAAGGGCAGACGGCGCACCTTCCGCTGGGCCTCTTCGGGGCGAGCACGGGAGCGGCGGCCGCGCTCGTGGCGGCGGCCCACGAGCCGCGGGTGCGGGCGGTCGTGTCCCGCGGAGGGCGGCCCGACCTGGCAGGTTCGTGGCTCAAACGGGTGCACGCGCCCACCCTCCTGATCGTGGGCAGCCACGACGAGGAAGTGCTGATGCTCAACCGGGCGGCGGCGAAGAATCTCGGCGGGGAGCAGCGGCTGGCGGTGGTGCCGGGAGCGACGCACCTTTTCGAGGAGCCGGGCACGCTCGAAGAGGCGGCCCGGCTGGCGGCCGAATGGTTTGCCAAGCGATTGGCAATGGAGACACGAGGAGCCCTCTCATGACCTCCCCGATGTTCAACGATCGAGACGAAGCGGGCTGGATGCTCGTGGAGCGTTTGCGGGGCACCGACACGGAGAAGCCGATCGTGCTGGCGATCCCGCGGGGTGGCGTCGAGGTGGGCGCGGCGATCGCCCGCGGCCTCGGCTGCGAACTCGATGTGGTGCTCTCCCGCAAGCTGCGTGCCCCGCACCAGCCGGAGCTCGCGCTCGGGGCCGTGTCGGAATCGGGCGAGATCTATCTCAATCACTTTGCGGCGGCGATGACCGACGCCGGCGATGCCTACATCGAGGCCGAGCGGAAGCGGCAGATGGGCGAGATCGAGCGACGGCGGGCCATGTTTCGGGCCGTCCGGCCGCAGGCCGACCTGCGGGGTCGCACGGTGATCGTCGTGGACGACGGCATCGCCACGGGCGCCACGATGATCGCCGCGCTCAAGACGGCCCAAGGGGCCGGCGCAAAGGAACTGATCGTGGCCGTGCCGGTCGGGGCTCCCGACCGAATCGACGCCCTGCGGCCTCTGTGCGACCGCGTGGAATGTCTCTACGAGCCGACCGACTTCTGGGCGGTGGGGCAGTTTTACCGCAGCTTCGAGCAGGTGAGCGACGAGCGGGTGGTGGATCTGCTCCGCGACTTCGGCTCCCCGGCCACGAAGTGGGAGAAGGCCGCCGCCGCTATCCCTTGATCACTCCGAGGGGCTTGAGCCGCGCGACCTTCAGCGAGAGCCCCGCGCGGTGCACGATGTCCACCACGACATCCACGTCCTTGTAGGCCGCCGGCTGCTCCTCGGCGAGCCCCTCCCGGCTGCGACAGCGGGCCACGACGCCGCGGTCCTTGAGCAATTCATCACGGATGTTGCGCCCTCTGGCGGCCTTGGTGGCGGCCGTGCGCGAGAGGCACCGCCCCGCCCCGTGGCAGGTGGTGCCGAACGACCGCTCCATCGCCCGCGGCCCGCCTACGAGCACCCAACTGGCCCGGCCCATGTCGCCGGGGATAATCACCGGCTGGCCTGTGTGGCGGTAGCGTTCGGGGATGTCGTGGTGCCCCGGGGGGAAGGCCCGCGTCGCTCCCTTGCGGTGCACGCACACCTCCTTCCGTGTCTGCCCCACCGTGTGCTCCTCGATCTTCGCCATGTTGTGCGCCACGTCGTAGAGGAGGTGCATGCCGAGCGTCTCCCACGAGCGACCGAAGATCCGCTCGAACACCTGCCGCACGTGCCAGGTCAAGAGCTGCCGGTTGCAAAAGGCGTAGTTGGCGGCGGCCCGCATCGCGCCAAGGTAGTGCCTCCCTTCGGGGCTCTCGACAGGCGCACAGACGAGCTGCCGGTCGGGCAGCGAGAAGCCGTATTTCGACGGGGCATCGCGGAGGTCCCGCAGGGCATCGTCGCATACCTGGTAGCCGAGACCGCGGGAGCCCGAGTGAATGAGCACGCAGATCTGGCCGGCGTGCAGCCCGAAGGCGGCGGCGACGGGGTCGTTCTCCACGCGATCCACCACCTGCACCTCGATGAAATGGTTGCCGGCCCCCACGGTGCCGCACTGGTCGGCCCCACGGGCGAGGGCCCGATCGCTGACGAGTTCCGGACAGGCGCCGGCGATGCAGCCCTCGGCCTCGGTGCAGGCGATGTCGTCGGCCGTGGCGAGCCCCTGCCGCGCGAGGAAGGGCACACCTTCCCGCATGAGGATCCGCAGTTCGTCCGGCGAGAACACGAACCTGCCCCCCTGCCCCACCCCGACGGGAATGTCGCGGATCATCTGGTTGACCAGCTGCGTGAGCACGGGCTGCACGTCGCCGAGCACGAGGTTCGTGCGCACAAGCCGCACGCCACAGTTGATGTCGTAGCCCACGCCCCCCGGCGAGACGACGCCGCCCGCAGCCGGATCGGTGGCGCAGACGCCGCCGATGCAGAAGCCGTAGCCCCAGTGGATGTCGGGCATGGCGAGGCT
>CAZONY010000322.1:0-3282 GCA_964581215.1 uncultured Chitinophagaceae bacterium
TCCGACCTGTCACCGCGCGGCGAGTTCCTGCGGATGTACGCTCGGGAGGTCGCTCGAGCCCATCAGGAAGACGTCGATCGCCCGGGCCGCCTCGCGGCCCTCGTTGATCGCCCACACGACGAGGCTCTGGCCCCGCCGGCAGTCGCCGGCCGCGAACACGCCCGCGACGTTCGTCGCGTAGCGGCCGTAGGCGGCGGCGAAGTTGGATCGCTTGTCGAGATCGACGCCCAACTGCTGGGCCACCGTGGGCTCCGGGCCCCCGAAGCCCAGCGCCATGAGCACCATCTGACAGGGCCACTCCTGCTCGCTCCCCTCGATCACCGTGAAGGGCGATCCCCCGGGCTGCGGTCGGCTCCAGTCGACCCGCACCGTCTTCAAGGCCCGCAGGGCGCCCGACGCATCGCCGAGAAACTCGACCGTCTGCACCGAGAACTCCCGCGGGTCGCCGGGAAGCTGCTTGCCCGGCACGTGCGCGTAGTCGAACCGGGCGGCCGCCTCGGCGTGGCCGTAGTCCTTCTTCAGGATCTTCGGCCACTGCGGCCAAGGGTTGTCGGCGGCCCGCTCCAGCGGCGGCTGGGGCACGATCTCGAACGTCACCAGCGACCGGCAGCCGTGCCGCAGCGAGGTGCCGATGCAGTCGGTGCCCGTATCGCCGCCGCCGATGACGATCACGTCCTTGTCCTTGGCGGAGATGAAGGAGCCGTCGGCGTGACGCGAGTCGAGCAGGCTGCGGGTGTTGCGCGTGAGGAAGTCCATCGCGAAGTGGATGCCCGCCAGATTCCGGCCGGGCGTCTTCGCGAAGAAATCGTTGGGCCGCGTGGCGCCGACGCACAGGGCGACGGCGTCGAACTCCTCCCGCAGGCTCGCGGCGGGCAGGTTCTTCCCGATCTCCACGCCCGTCTTGAAGATCACGCCCTCGGCCGCGAGCAGATCGACCCGCCGCTGCACCACCTTCTGCTTGTCGAGCTTCATGTTGGGGATGCCGTACATGAGCAGGCCGCCGATCCGGTCGGCCCGCTCGAAGACGGTGACCTCGTGGCCGGCGGCATTGAGCTGGGCCGCGCAGGCCAGGCCCGCGGGCCCGGAGCCCACGACGGCCACCCGCTTGCCGGTGCGATGAGCCGGCGGCTGCGGCACGATCCACCCCTCCTCCCAGCCACGATCCACGATCGCACACTCGATCTGTTTGATCGTGACGGGGGGTTCGTGGATGCCCAGCACGCAGGAGCCCTCGCATGGGGCCGGGCAGACGCGGCCGGTGAACTCCGGGAAGTTGTTCGTGGAGTGCAGCCGGTCGAGCGCTTCCCGCCAGTGGCCCCGGTAGACGAGGTCGTTCCACTCCGGGATCAGGTTGTGCACCGGACAGCCGGCGGCCATGTTGGCCATCAGGTCGCCGGTGTGGCAGAAGGGCACGCCGCAGTCCATGCACCGCGAGCCCTGCTGCTGCAGTTCGACGATCGGCAGATCGACGTGAAACTCGTTCCAGTCGCCGATCCGCCGCGCGGGGTCGCGCTCGGCGAAGGTCTTGCGATCCACCGTCATGAAGCCGCGGGGGTTGCCCATCGGAGGTCTCCTCGATCCTTGATTTCTGAAAATGCCCGTGACGTCACGAACCCGCGGCGGCCAGTTCCGCCTCGGTGGCCATCTCGGCGAGGGCCCGCTTGTAGTCGCGGGGCATGACCTTCACGAACGCCGGAAGCGACTCGGCCCAGGTGTCGAGAATGCCCGCCGCGACGGTCGAGCCGGTGAGGTTCGCGTGCCGGCTGATGAGATCCTTCAATTCGGCGACGTCCTCCCCGGCCTCGACGCTCTCGAGATCCACCAGTTCGAGGTTGCAGTTGAGCCGGAAGGCATCGCGATCGGGCGCATGGACATAGGCGATGCCGCCCGACATGCCGGCCGCGAAATTGCGGCCGGTGGGGCCGAGCACGACGACCCGTCCGCCCGTCATGTATTCGAGGCCGTGGTCGCCGACGCCCTCGACGACGGCCCGCACGCCGCTGTTCCGCACGCAGAACCGCTCCGCAGCCATCCCGCGGATGAAGGCCTCGCCGGACGTCGCCCCGTAGAAGGCCACGTTGCCGATGATGATGTTTTCCTCGGCCCTGAAGGTCGAGGCCCGTGGGGGATAGATGATGATCCGGCCGCCGGAGAGGCCCTTGCCGACGTAGTCGTTGGCGTCTCCTTCGAGTTCGATCGTGATGCCCGGCGCCAGCCAGGCGCCGAGGCTCTGCCCGGCCGATCCCTTGGCGTCGATGTGGATGGTGTCGTCCGGCAGGCCGGCCTGACCGTTGGCCTTCGACACCTTGTGGCTGAGCATCGTGCCGAAGGCGCGGTCGATGTTCTCGATCGGTATCTCGAACCGCACCGGCTGCCGGTCGTGGATGGCCGCCAGTGATTTCTCGATGAGCTTGTTGTCGAGCACCTCCTCGAGCCCGTGGTTTTGGGCGATCGTGCAGCGGGTCTCGACATCCGGACGGGGGCCGACGGCCGGCGCGAGGATCGGCGCCAGATCGAGCCCACGGGCCTTCCAGTGCTGCACGGCCGCGTCGATCTCGAGCGCCTCGACGTGGCCGACCATCTCGTTGATCGAACGAAAGCCGAGACCGGCCATGATTTCCCGGGCTTCCTCCGCCACGAGGAACAGGTAGTTCACGACGTGCTCGGGCTTGCCGGAGAACTTCTTGCGCAGCGCCGGATCCTGCGTGGCGATGCCGACCGGGCAGGTGTTGAGATGGCACTTCCGCATCATGATGCAGCCGAGCGTGATCAGCGGCGCCGTCGCGAAGCCGAATTCCTCGGCGCCCAGCAGACAGGCGATGACCACGTCGCGGCCGGTCTTGAGCTGGCCGTCGGTCTCCAGGCGGACGCGGCTGCGCAGGTCGTTCATGACGAGCGTCTGGTGCGTCTCCGCGATGCCGAGCTCCCACGGCAGGCCGGCGAACTTGATGCTCGTCAGCGGCGAGGCGCCCGTGCCGCCGTCGGTGCCCGAGATGAGGATCTTGTCGGCATGCCCCTTGGCCACGCCGGCGGCGATCGTGCCCACGCCCACCTCCGACACGAGCTTGACGCTCACCGCGGCGGAAGGATTGGCGTTCTTGAGGTCGAAGATCAGTTGGGCCAGATCCTCGATCGAATAGATGTCATGGTGCGGCGGAGGGCTGATCAGCCCCACGCCCGGTGTCGACATTCGAGTCGAAGCGATAACCTTGTCGACCTTATGACCAGGCAGCTCACCGCCTTCACCAGGCTTCGCTCCCTGAGCAATCTTGATCTGCAGTT
>CAZONY010000323.1:0-632 GCA_964581215.1 uncultured Chitinophagaceae bacterium
CGAAGGAGGGCCTGGATGCCCTGGCCGCCCGGAAGCCCTGGAAGAAGATCACCCTGCGCCGGTAGGGCCCTGCCCCGCGGCGAATCACTGCTCCGCGATTGATCCTGACGCGGTGAGTAATAATACTCACCGTAATGAGTAAATTACAAAAAGCCTTTTTTCGCCGACCAAAAGCCGACTTCCTGGCCCGCCGGCTGCGGGAGCCGCGGCGCTTCCTTCAGATCGTCACGGGGCCGCGGCAGGTCGGAAAGACGACGCTCGTCGAGCAGGTTTTTGCGCAGGCGGGGCTTCCTTTCCGGATCGTCTCGGCAGACGAGCCGACACTTCGCGACGCCGGCTGGCTTGCCGCGCAGTGGGAGCAGGCCCGGTTGCTGGCAGGCGACCGTGAGGGCGGGGCGCTGCTGGCGATCGACGAGGTGCAGAAGGTTGCCGGCTGGTCGGAAACGGTCAAGCGGATGTGGGACGAAGACACCCGCCGTGGCATTTCCCTGCGTGTGGTGCTGCTCGGGTCCGCTCCGCTGCTGATTCGCCACGGACTCACCGAGAGCCTTGCCGGACGATTCGAAACCGTGCCGCTCACCCACTGGGCGTTTGCCGAGATGCGCGATGCCTTCGGCTTCAGCCTTGAAGAC
>CAZONY010000323.1:642-3258 GCA_964581215.1 uncultured Chitinophagaceae bacterium
CGAGGCTGGACTGCCTGAGCTGGACTACTCCGAGCCGACCCCGGACGGTGGCGACGCTACGTGCTCGATGCGCTGGTCGAAACGACCGTCGGTCGCGACATTCTGCTGCTTGCCCGCATCGACAAGCCCGCCCTGCTGCGGCGGCTCTTCGATCTCGGCTGCCGCACCTCGGGTCAGATCCTGTCGTATACGAAAATGCTTGGCCAGCTGCAGGATGCGGGCAATACCGTCACGCTTGCCCATTACCTCGATCTTCTCACCGAGGCAGGCATGCTGACCGGGCTGCAGAAATACGCCGGCCACGCCGTCCGCCGTCGTGGCTCGAGCCCGAAGCTTCAGGTGTTCAACACCGCGCTCTTGTCGGCCGTGAGCGACGCCCGCCCGGCTGACGTGGCAAACGACGCCGATTTCCGCGGCCGGCTGTTTGAATCGGCGGTGGGCAGCCACCTGGTCAACGCCCAGGCGGCCGGCATCTGCAGTGTGTTTTATTGGCGGGATCGGGGCCGCGAGGTGGACTTCGTCATCTCGGATGGCCGATCGCTGACGGCGATCGAGGTGAAGAGTGGCCGGCGCCGCGACGGGCTGCCGGGGCTGGAGGCGTTTAACGCGGCCTTCGGACCATGCCGTCGCCTTCTCGTGGGGGATGACGGCATGCCCATGGAAACGTTTTTGACGACGCCCGTGCCGGCCCTTTTTGCGGGGGCGTGAGCCCACGCCGCGATCTGGCGTTGCCCGGCGTAGGCTCACCAGGGGTGGTTCATTCGCCGCCGAGAAATCCGCCGGTGGTCGTGGGCTCGTGGCCGATGCGGTGGGTCTGCACCTCGATGAAGCGGTGGTCGGCCGGCACCTCGAACGGGCCGGTGTAGACCTGCCAGGGGCCGGAATAGTGTTTCTTCTGGGCCAGCCGGTAGCCGATCGAGGCGGCCGGGTCGGGGCAGGAGAGCGTCACGACGAACGCCATTCCCTCCCCCCGCAGGACGGCCCGGTCGTCGATCTCGGCCTGCGGCGTGGTGGGCCGACGGCCGTCAGGCGGCCAGAGGGCCTCGCGCACCATCGTGGCCTCGGGCAGCACGAAGCCGAGATCGCCCGTGTCGGCGATCCACTCGCCAAGCCGGGTGCGGAGCCCGTCGAGCCGCTCGCGATGCTCGGGCCGATCGACGAGGTTGTGCACCTCCCAGGGATCGCTTTGCGAGTCGTAGAGCTCCTCGGGCGGCCGGCGGGCGGCCGCGAGCTGCCATTGCTCGGGCCGCTGCGGGCCCGTCCGCTCGAGCCCGCGCAGGTCGGCGGTCATCGGGAGTCGGTCGCGGTAGGCGTTGGGGATCAGGTAGGGCAGCTCGGGGAGGAAGTGCCTCGTGTAGCGGAAGCGGCCGTCCGACACGGTCCGGCTGCGGTCGTAGGTTTCGTCGAACCGGTCGGCGTTGGCAAAGGCATGCCCATTCCGATAGTCGTCGCGGTCCCGGGCGAAGCGGCCGAGGAAAGGCGTGCCGTCGAGCCGGCCGTCAGGCTCGATCCCGGCGAGCGACAGCACCGTGGGGCCGAAATCGACGAAGCTCACGACCCGGCCCTGGCGGGTGCCGGCAGCGGTGCCGTCCGGATGCCGCACGATCAAGGGCACGCGGAGGCCGGTGTCGAAGCACGACCGCTTGCCCCGCGGCAGGCCGACGCCGTGATCGCTGAAAAACATCACGACGGTCGTTTCGCGGAGGCCGGCGGCCTCGAGCTCCCGCAGCCGCTCGCCCACCCAGCGATCGAGCGCGGCGATGTTGTCGTAGGTGCGGGCGACGGCCTCCCGGACGTGCGGCGTGTCGGGATAGAAGGGGGGCAGCGGCACGGCATCGCGGGCGATGGCCTCCGGGCTGCGGGGGGCCTCGGGAAACGCCCGGCTCTCGTGGGTGCCGGTGAAGTTGAAGACCGCGAAGAAGGGCTGGTGCGGGGCTCGCTGCCTCCAGTGGGCCGTGTCGCCCGAGTCGTCCCACACCGTCACCGGCTCCCGAAACTGGTAGTCCTCCTTGGCGTTGTTGGTGCAGAAGTATCCCGCCGCCCGCAATTGTTCGGGAAAGCAGCGGACGAACGGCGGCGGCAGGCCCTCATACCGCGGGATGGCGCGGACGGCGTCGGGGTGCCGCGTGCGGGCGTCCTTGCCGGGGCCGTTGTTCCGCATGTGCATCGTGCCGATGCGGGTGCAGAACATGCCGGTGATGAGCGCGGACCGGGCTGGCGCGCAGACGGGCGACGTGGCGAAGGCGTTGTCGTAGACGACGCCCTCCCGCGCCAGCCGGTCGAGGTTGGGGGTGGCGACGGTCTGGTCGCCGTAGGCCGCGATCCACGGGCTCATGTCCTCCGCGGTGAGCCAGAGGATGTTTGGGGGGGGCGGATCCGCGACCGCCGGAGCGGCCAGCGCCTCGCGGCAGGCCAGGGCGAGCCCGAGGCAAATGATCCCGTATTGGAAAACGCGCGGTCGCCCCATGCGACCAATCCTAGTCGGCCCAAAAGCGGCCCGGCAACGACCGCCCCGCCCTCGCATCAGGAAGCCAGGAGCGGAAGCGACTGGACTACGGTGCCGCGCGAGTGACGCAGCGACAACGGTGACGCATTCCACCTGCTTCCGCAGGAGGC
>CAZONY010000324.1:0-3254 GCA_964581215.1 uncultured Chitinophagaceae bacterium
CCCGATACCACACACCGGAATCGTCGAAAATCTCGCGGACACCGTGCTGCGTGATCAGCCGCTCGTATTCGTCGAGGCTTTTTTGGACGGGCAGGACGGAGAAGGTGAGGTCGGGCCCGTTGTAGCGGCAAAACGTGCACTTCCCGAACATGCAGTCGCGGATCACGCTCGTGGCATAGGTGCCCGGCGTCTGCAGGAAGTTGCCGTTTTCGTAGGCATAGTTTTTCCACTGCACCAAGTCGCGGTCGACGAGCGGCGACTTTTCCAGCGGCTCCACCTGCCGGAAGTTGCCCGTGTCGCGGTAGGAGCCGTCGGCCAGCCGGATCACGAGCCCCTCGGTCTGGATCGTCTGCCGCCAGTCGGCATGGGCCGCCATAAAGGGAATGATCTTCGACAGCACGAAATCGACATGGTTGCTGCGGAGCACGACGTCGGCAGGGCTCTCGTCGAGCGTCTCGGCCGGCCGACGCATCGAGTGGTAGCCGGTCATGATCACGACCGTTTCCGGAAGCCGCTTCTTCAGCTCGGCCGTCGTCCGCCAGTAGAACTTCATCACCGGGGTCGTCGACTCAAAGACGACGACATCCGGCTTGGCGGCGACGAGATCGGCCAGCCACTGGTCGTAGGTCTTGAGCTGGGCGTTTCCGTCATCCCAGACGACGTCGTGACCGAGATCCCTGAGCCACGTGGCCGCCTGGGCATGGGTGACGGGGAGGAGATAGGTGGGCGTCTTGAAATATTGGACGTTGCGGTTTTGCGACACCATCGCCTTCTGGCCGTGCTTGTTCACGATCGGCGGATAGGAAATGGCGATTTTCACGGCGACGCTCAGAAAAAGACTTCCGTGCAGATATTCGTGCCCGAGACGCCCTGCTCGCGGAGGATGTCGTAGACCTCGTTGATCATGTTGCGATTGCCACAGAGGTAATACATCGCCGTGGCGGGCTGCGGATGGTGTCTCAGGTAGTCGGTCACCCGGCCGCTGAAATCGCCCCCCGTTTCCCGCGACACGCAGTGCACGTACCGCCCCTCGGCATAGTCCGCACGATTATAGCACTCATCGGCGAAGGACGTGCCGTGAATGATGCGGTAGCGGATCGCCGGGTAGGACTTCACGAAGCAGTGAAACGGGGCGATCCCGGTGCCCGTGGCCACGAACACATAGTGCTTCGCAGCATCCCCGGGATCGGGGATCGTGAACAGGCCGTACGCCCCGTCCACCTCCACCGTGTCGCCCGGCTCGAGGCTCCGCAGCTTCGCCGACACCTGCCCCCCCTCCACCGCCCGGATCAGAAACCGCAGGTCGGGATCCGTTTCGGCGGAATACGACGAATACTCGCGATTCACGCCGGCGTTCGGCAGGCCGATGTTCACGCACTGCCCGGCCTTGAACTCGAGACCATTGCGCTCGATGCGGAGCGAGAAGGTCTTGTCGGTGAGGTGCTCGATGGCGAGGACCTTGTGCAGGCTTTTGTGCATGGCAGAAAGCCGGGCGACATCGCTAGCGCAGCGTGCTGCGAAACGCGTCCCGGGTGAGGAGTCCCTTCAGAAACATGAAGCCATACACCAGATGCGAGCAGAAGATCGTGAGGATCGAGAGCATGCCGACGACGACGTTGCATGTGCGGCTGAACACATCCACCGCCGCCATGGCAAAGTATACCAGCATCAAGGCACCGTAGATTTTCCAGAAGACAGGGCTCACGAAGCCGAGGGCGACGAGGCTCGCACTCCCCACGAGGAAGAGGCTCGGCACGAAGTAGGCGGGGCGGGCCGACGTCTCCGGAAGGATGCGGACGAAGTGGCCGCGGTGCCGGCCGTAATTGCCGACCTGGGCCAGGTGCCGCGACAGGGTCGGGCGACGGTGGTGGAACACGACGACATCCGGGCAGTACCAGATCGTGTAGCCCGCCTTCACGAGGTCGAGGCAGAGCTTGGTGTCTTCCCCCGGCCAGTACTCGTTGTCGAAGCCGCCGACGGCGCGGAACGCGTTCTTGTCGATCAGGAAATTGACGGTGGGATAGTCGTCCACCGGAAACGCTTGTTTGCCTGGTCGATAGCGGTAGTCCATGCCGCCGCCGCCGATCAGCGTCTCGAAGAAAAGACCGGAGGCCTGCTCGAAGAGCGGAGCTCCCGGAGGCGTGATGCCCGGCCCGCCGATCGCGCACGCCCCCGTGTCGCGAAACGCCTGCTCCGCCCTCCGCAGCCAGTCGCCCTGCGGATAGGCATCGTCGTCGAGAAACGCAAGGTGGTCGTAGCGCGCATTCCCGGCGCCGAGATCGCGCTTGATCGCCGGGCTCACCGGGCCCGTCGGCACGATCGAAACGCGCGGGTCGTCGATCCAGGCGGGCAGCAGGCCGCCGGGCGCTTCATTGGGCAGGACAATCACCTCGAAGGCTTCGTAGTCAAGGCGGAGGACGATCGGGATCGACTCCCGCAGATAGGAGTTGAGTGCCTTGACCGGTATGATCACGCTGAAGCCGAGACCGGGCTCTCGTCGCTCCGGGGACATGCCGTCGATGCCGTTGGTTTCCATCGTCATAACGACCAAGAACGAGAGCCGGAATATCGTCGCCTGCCTGGAGAGCGTCCGCCGGCAGACGTTTCGGGATCACGAGATCATCGTCGTGGATAACGCCTCCACCGACGATACCAAGGATCTGGCTCGCCGCTACACCGACAAGGTGTTTGACCACGGGCCGGAGCGGAGCGCCCAGCGAAATTTCGGGGCGGCTCAAGCGGCCGGCACCTACATCCTCTACCTCGACGCCGACATGATCCTCGAGCCGGGGGTGGTGGCTGAGTGCGCCGGCATCTGCCAGGCCAACGTGAGGATCGCCGGGATCTACATCCCGGAGCAGATCGTCGGCGAGGGCTTTTGGATCAAGGTGCGGGCGTTCGAGCGGGGCTTTTATGACGGCACGGTGATCGATGCGGTGCGGTTCGTGCCGAAGCAGGTTTTCGAGGTCGTTGGTGGGTTCGACACTTCGATGTGCGGACCGGAGGACTGGGATTTCGACAAGAAGGTGAGGCAGATTGGCGAGGTCGTCGTCTCACGGGCAAAGGTCATGCACAACGAAGGGCGCTTCGACCTGTCGCGGTATCTCGACAAGAAGGCCTACTACGCGGGGAGCTTCGCCAGCTATGTCGCTCGCTGGGGCGCCGATGATCCGGACGTCGCGCGGCAGCTCGGCCCCTGCTACCGTTATCTGGGCGTGTTCCTCGAGCACGGCAAAGTCTGGCGACTCCTCCGG
>CAZONY010000325.1:0-3245 GCA_964581215.1 uncultured Chitinophagaceae bacterium
AGGCCCAGGCGGCGCTGCCGATCGCCGAGATCCGACAGCTGCTCGATCTCTTCGTAAAGCCGCTGGAGCTGCTGCTTCTGCTGGTCACGACACTCGTGGTCATCGTCTCGGCGATCGGAATTCTCGTGAGCATGGTGGGCTCGTCGCTCGAACGGAGCCGCGACGTGGCCGTGATGCGGGCGCTGGGTGCCAGACGCGGGCACGTGCTGGCGACCGTGCTGTTCGAGGCCATCCTCCTGGCCGGCTTCGGTGGCCTGGCCGGATGGGCTCTCGGCCACGTGATCGTGGCTGCCATCGGGCCCTGGATCACGACCAACGCCGGCGTGTCGGCGAGCCTGGTCTCTGGTTCGTGGGCCGAGGCCCTGCTCGTGCCCCTGCTCGTGACGCTGGCCATCGTGGCGGCCCTCATCCCGGCCATCGCCGCCTACCGCACCGACGTCGCCAAGTGGCTGCAGAACGGGTGAAGCCCGGTGGCGCAGCAGCCCTGCCGTTTCTCGAGGCTTCGGAGGCGAGGATACGCCACTCGCCTCGACTTCACCCGCCCCCGGCTCCCTGTTTCTGGTATGCGGCGGGTACACTGAGAGCCATGACGCGCTTCCTTCGTTGTGGGCTCGTGCTGGTCGTGGCCTTGGTGCCTGTCGTGGCGCGTGCCTGCCCGTTCTGTTCGGCCGTGTCGCTGACGTTCGCCCAGGAGATTGCCCAGAGCGAGGCCGCCGTGATCGCCCGGCTTGTCGAGCCGCCGCCGGCCGCGGCCCTGTCGCCCACGGCCGAGGGCCCGCTGCCGAAGGGGAAGTTCGCCGTCGTCGAGGTGCTCAAGGGGGGCGGCCATGTCGATGCCGGCGGCCATCTGGGGGACGCCGCAAAACCGATCGAGACGATCCTCCTGGAGGAGAAGCCCGTCGGTTCCCTTTATCTGCTGATGGCCGTTGAGCCTCCCAAGCTCGTCTGGTCGAGTCCGGTCGCGGTGAGCGAGCGGGCCGTGGACTACATCCGCAAGCTCTCCGACCTGCCCGACAAGGGTCCGGATCGGCTCGCCTTTTTCCTGCGGCACCTTGAAGACGAGGACGACACGCTGGCCCGCGACGCCTACGACGAATTCGCGGTGGCCCCCTACGACGACGTGAAGGGGCTCGAGAACCGCATGGACGCCACGCAGCTGCTCGCCTGGATCACCGATCCGAAGGTGCAGACCAATCGCCGCCGGCTTTATGCCACGATGCTGGGCGTGTGCGGCACGAAGGCCGACGCGAAGGCGATCGAGCGGATTCTCGTGGGCAAGGATCTGGCCGCGAACGAGGCCGAGATCCGCAGCGGGCTCGATGCCCTGATCGCCTGCTACGTGACACTCGTCGGGCCCGAGGGGCTCGATGTCGTGGACCGGCTGTTTCTCGATCGCGGCGACCGCGAGGTGCCGTTCACCGAGACCTACGCCGCGGTGATGGCCCTGCGGTTTCTCGGCGAGGAATCGGCGATCGTCTCCCGGGAGCGGGTGCTCGCGTCGCTGCGGCTCCTCCTCGCCGAGCCGAAGCTCGCCGATCTCGTCATCGCCGACCTCGCTCGCTGGCAGGACTGGTCGGTGATCGACCGGCTCACCGGCTTGTTCGAGACGGCCACGGCCGACAACATCTTCGTCCGCGAGCCGATCGTGAATTACCTGCGGGCCTGCCCGCTGCCCGAAGCCGCCGCGGCGATCACGAAACTCGAAACAATCGATCCCGATGCCGTGCGGCGGGCTGCGACGATGGCGGGGCTGGCCGGCGCGATCGCAGCCGCCTCGCCCCCCGCCGGCGATGGCGATCCAGGGGAACCGACGCCACCTGACGCTGCGGACGTGCCGCCGACGGCTGGCGATCTGGAACTCGCCCAGCGCATCGCCCCCGTGCTCGGCGACGAGGATCCCTCGGGCCCAGAGCCTGCCGCTCCCGCCCCCCCGTCGCCCAAACGCGGCGTCTCCTGGCTCAAATGGCTCGTCTGGGGTGTGGCCGTGGTGACGGTCGGTATCATGGCCAGAAGAATGCTGCGGCCCGCGACTGTCACCGACTGAGCCGGCCGCCGAACCCCACGGAACGACATGGCGGCAGGGCTCTTTGATTCGCCGGCGCCGACGGATCTCCCCCGCGATGACGCGGTCGGAGACGAGTCGTATCGCGCCCTGAGCGGCGTCACCGTCGCCGCGGCGGTGCTCGCCCTGCTTTCGCCGCTGGCCTTCATCGACTGGTGGCTGGCGGTGGTGCCACTGTTCGGGCTCGTGCTCGGTGCCGTGGCGTTGCGGGACATCGCCGGTCGCCCCGCGGAACTGACCGGCCGCGGGATCACGCTCGCGGCCGTCGCCGCCTCTGCCGTCCTGCTCATCGGCGGGCTTTCCTACCGCGCGTATGTCTACGCGACCGAACTTCCCCCGGGATTCGCCCGGCTTGCCTATGCTGACCTTCAGCCGGCACCGGGCGACCCGCCCACCGCCGTCCCCGAGACGGCGCTCCAGATGGACGGCCGTGACGTCCTCCTCAAGGGATACATGTATCCCGGCAAGCAGCAGCGCGGGATCACGCAGTTTCTGCTGGTGCGGGATCAGGGGGACTGCTGCTTCGGTGGCAATCCGAAGATCACCGACCGGGTGCTCGTGACCCTCGTCGAGCCGCAGAGCATCGACTTCACCGCGCGGCTGCGGAAGATCGCCGGCCGGTTCGCGGTGAGACCCACCGGCACGGCCGTGCTCGAGGGGGGCGTCCTCTACCACCTCGAAAACGCCACCGTGCGGTAGGTGGATGGGTTGTCCGCATCGTGCTCGCGATGGGCGCGATCATGTGTGAATCCGCTAGGATGATCCTGATGATCCGCGTCTGGACGCTCCTGCCACCTCTGCTAGGCATGCTCTCCGGCTGTGGCAGCCCGGCAGCGGCCCCGCCGACCCGCGCGGCCGCGCCCGAGCAGGTCGCCGGCGCCCCGGTGGCCAGTCCCGCCGCCCGGCTGCCGCCGCGGGGCGAGCCCCGCGACATCACGTTCGACGACATCAAACTCGACATCGAGAAGGGGGCGCCGTTCACGCCCGATCTGCTTCCCCAGCGCGTCAGGTCGCTCGAAAAAAGCCGGGTGCGGATCCGCGGCTACATCCTGCCCAGTTTCCAGCAGACCGGGCTCACGCAGTTCGTGCTCGTGCGCGACAACATGGAATGCTGCTTCGGCCCCGGGGCGGCCCTCCACGATTGCGTGGTGGTGCGGATGCAGCCGGGCCGGACAGCCGCCTT
>CAZONY010000326.1:0-3234 GCA_964581215.1 uncultured Chitinophagaceae bacterium
GTTGAGGAATCGCTGCCCCGCTGATCGATCCTTCGGGATCCGCGACCGGCCGCCCCGCCTGGGGCCGTGCCGTCGGCGACGCGGGCGACCCCTGAGGGATGCTGTCCATGGGTTGCTCGATGCGGACGTTCTGGGCCGGTTTCGCAGGAGCGACGGCGCTGGTGGCGGCGGAGTTCGCCGGGGCCGTCGAGCTCTCCTTCGACCGCGACGTGCGGCCGATCCTCGCCGAGCACTGCTTCGCCTGCCACGGGCCCGATGCCGCCTCCCGGGAGGCCGACCTGCGGCTCGACCTCCGCGAGGGGGCGATCGCCGACCACGACGGCACGCGGGCGGTGGTGCCGGGCAACGTCGGCGTGAGCGAACTCGTGACCCGGATCCGCTCGACCGATCCCGACGTGATCATGCCGCCGCCGGCGACCAACAAGCGGCTCACCGACGCCCAGAGGACGATCCTCGAGCAATGGATCGTTGCCGGCGCCGAGTACGAAGGGCACTGGGCCTACCGGCCGCTCGTGCGGCCCGACCTGCCGGCCGGTGCGGCGGCCGAGAATCCAGTGGATGCCTTCGTCGATGCCGCCCTCGCGACGCGGGGCATCGCCCCGGCCCCGGAAGCCGACCGGGTCACGCTCGCCCGCCGGCTGGCCTTCGACCTCACCGGCCTGCCGCTGCCACCGGACGAGGTCGATGCCTTCGTGAATGACACGCGCCCTGATGCCTACGGGCTATTGACAGCCCGGCTCCTCGCCAGCCCGCACCATGCCGAGCGGCTGGCGGCCTGGTGGCTCGATCTCGTCCGCTACGCCGACAGCGTCGGCTACCACGGCGACCAGCAGATCGCCATGTGGCCCTATCGCGACTGGGTGCTCGACGCCTTCGCCGCCAACATGCCCTTCGACCAGTTCACCCGCGAACAGCTCGCCGGCGACCTGTTGCCGGATGCGACCCGAGCGCAACGGGTGGCCGCCGCCTACAACCGGCTCAACATGATGAGCGCCGAGGGGGGCGGGCAGGACAAGGAGTATCACGCCAAGTATGCCTCGGACCGGGTGCGGGCCACGTCGGGCGCCTGGCTCGGCTCGACGCTCGGCTGCGCCGAGTGCCACGACCACAAGTACGACCCCTTCACCACCCGCGACTTCTACGCCTTTGCCTCGTTCTTCGCCGACGTCGCCGAGCGGGGCATCTACCACGGAGCCCACGACAATGGCATCTGGGGCGAGATGATGCGGCTGCCGACCCCCGAGCAGGAGGCCGAGCAGCGGCAGCTCGAAGCGGCGCTGGCCGCGATCGCGGCACCTCCTGAAGATGCCGGCGAGGAGGAGAAGAAGCAGGCAGCCGCCGCCCGCGAGGCGGCCAAGAAGGCACTCGACGCCGCGATTGCTAAGCAGGTGGCGATGCCGGCCACGGTCTCGAAGCCGCCCCGGACCGTCCGCGTGCTGCCCCGGGGCAACTGGATGGACGACTCGGGCGAGGTGGTGCTGCCGGCCGCGCCCGGCTTCTTGCCCGCGGCCCCCGGCGGCGATGGCGAAGCCCGCCGCACCCGGCTCGATCTGGCCGAGTGGATGACGGCGGCCGACAATCCGCTCGTGCCCCGGGTGCTCGCCAACCGCCTCTGGGCGCTGGCCTTCGGCGAGGGCCTTTCCCGCCGGCTGGACGACCACGGCTCGCAGGGCGAGCCGCCGAGCCATCCGGAACTGCTCGACTGGCTGGCCTGCGAACTCCGCGACGAGGGCTGGGACATCCGCGGCGTCCTCCGGACGATCGTCTCGAGCCGGGCCTACCGCCGCTCGAGCACGCCGGGGGAGGGCCACCGCGAGGCCGATCCCGAAAACCGACTGCTCGCCCGGCAGAACCGCCACCGGCTCGCCGCGGAGAATGTCCGCGACGTGGCGCTCGCCGCCTCAGGACTGCTCGACCGCACGATCGGCGGCCCGAGCGTGAAGCCCTACCAGCCGCCGGGCTACTGGGATTATCTCAACTTCCCCAAGCGCACGTACCAGGCCGACGTGGGCTCGGCCCTCTACCGCCGTGGGCTCTACGTCCACTGGCAGCGGCAGTATCTTCACCCGGCGATGATGGTGTTCGACGCCCCGAGCCGCGAGGAGTGCACGGCCCGGCGGTCGCGATCGAACACGCCGCTGCAGGCCCTCGTATTGCTCAACGACCCGCAGTTCGTCGAGGCGGCCCGGGCGTTGGCGGCCGCCACGCTCGCCGCGGTCGGCACTGATCCGCTGCCGCGGGCCCGGTTCATGCTCCGGCGGGCGATCAGCCGCGAGCCGCTCGACGCCGAGGTGGGCATGGTGGCCGACCTGGCCGAGCGGCAGCGGGAAACCTTCGCCGGCGATCCGGCGGCGGCCAAGGAGTTTTTGAGCGTGGGGGCCGCGCCGGTCCCGGCCGGCCTCGACCCGGCCGACCTCGCAGCCTGGACCGCGGCGGCCCGCGTGGTGCTCAACCTGGGCGAAGCCTACACGAGGAACTGATTCATGCAGTCCACGCACCACTCCACCATGGCCACCGCGCTCGCGCGGCGGGCCTTCCTCACCCGGGCCGCCGGCGGGATCGGTGGCCTTGCGGCCGGCTCGCTCCTCGCCGCCGACGCGGTGGCGGCGGGGCTGACCGGTGGCGCGGCCGCAGCCGCGGGCTGGCCGGGCGTCGTCCGCCCCTTTCATGTGCCGCCCAAGGCCAAGCGGGTGATCTGGCTCTACATGGCCGGCGGCATGACCCACCTCGACACCTTCGACAACAAGCCGAAGCTCGCCGCGATGAACGGCCAGCCGATGCCCGAGAGCTTCACGCAGGGGCAGCAGATCGCCCAGCTCCAGGGCAAGGAGCTCAAGTGCTTCGCCCCCCAGCATCCCTTCGCCCGGGCCGGGCAGAGCGGCCAGGAGATCAGCACGATCTTCCCGGAGATTTCGGCCCGGATCGCCGACCGGATCGCGATCGTCAAGAGCCTCCACACCGAGGCGATCAACCACGACCCGGCCCACACCTTCATGAACACCGGCTCGATGATCTCGGGCCGACCGGCCGCCGGCAGCTGGCTGTGGTATGGCCTGGGCAACGACGCCGACGACCTGCCCGGCTTCGTGGTGATGGTGAGCACGGGGAAGTATGGCCAGAGCCAGCCGATCGCCGCCCGCCAGTGGCACTCTGGTCTCCTGCCGAGCCGGTTCCAGGGGGTCGAGTTCCGCTCCAAGGGCGACCCCGTCTTGTACGTGAAGAGCCCGCCCGGCG
>CAZONY010000327.1:0-3226 GCA_964581215.1 uncultured Chitinophagaceae bacterium
AGCCGGAATCATCGCCCCGGATCGACCGGGCGAAGGCCACCGCGGCGAACCGGGCCGGGGATGTGGCCGTGCCATCGCTCGCGACGACCGCCGAGGTGGCCGTCACCCCGCGGGCGGTGGTGCCGCAGCGTCGGCCCCGGGGAGCGTTGGACAATCGTGAAGCCTCGGTCGTGCCCCGACTTCCCCGGGAGGTGGCCGTGCTCTCCAAGGCTCCGTCCCTGCCCGCGCCGGCGCGGCGCGAATCGTCGAGCGATGCCAGCGACGCCCCCATTCCTCGGGCCACAAGCCTGTCTCGTCAGGCATCGACCTCCGCCGATTCGACTGCGGCCCCCGTCGCTGCGGCCACGCTGCCCGCGCGCCCACAGCCGGCCACGCCGGCCGGGTCGCCGGAGCCACGGGCGCGGCCGCGATCGACGACGCCGGCCCGCGCTACCGAAACGGCGGTCACCCGCGGCGCAGGGGGTGGAGCGACGGCTCCCGCGGCCGCCGACCTCGCCGACACGGCCGGCGCGTCTGCGGCTCCTTCCTCGACCGCCTCCATCGTCCGTCAGCGGCCGGGCGAATCATCGGGGTCCGCTGCGAATCCAGCGGCTACGGGAACGCCGCTTGCGCGTGCCACCGTGGCCATGGGAACGAACGTAGCCGATGGCACCACGGTCGCTGCGATACCCGGCGACGGCGCCGCCGCGGGCGGGGATCGCGGGCAGGCCCCTACGGCTGGGATCGGCGCCGGGGCCGAGGGAGCAGCCCCGCGGCCCTCGGCGCCATCGTTCGCCAGGGCCTCCGGCACTGGCGGATCGCGCTCGGGCGTGTCCCGCGGGGGTGGACGAGCGGCCGGAGCGGCGGCAGGCGGAGCCACCGACGGCGGCGCCGAAGACGAAGACGAAGGCCTGTCGATCGACGGCATGGCGCTCGTCGATATGCCGCTCGTAGCCGCCCCGGCGGGACGGCGGTCCGCCGAACCAGGCGCTGCGGCGGCCCCCCGGGCGACGGCCCTGCCGCGGGCGACGGCGCTCGTGCTGCCCGTCGAAACCCGCGTCCGCGAGATCGCCATGCCGTTTCGCAAACGATTGCAGCGGGATCGCCTGCCCCACGAGGCCGACGCCCTCGTTGCCCGCGGGCTCGAGTTCCTGAAACGGGCGCAGCAGGACGACGGGCGGTGGCGGCTGGGGGCCTACCCCGGTGCCGAGGCCGAGTCGGCCCCGAAACTCTCCACCGACACCGCCGCCACCGGCCTGGCGGTTCTGTGTTTCCTCGGCGCGGGCCACGATCATTTCGACGGCCCCTATGCCGACACCGTGCGGCGCGGCCTCGAGTTCCTGCTCTCGGTGCAGAAGGACGACGGCGACCTCTACCTGCCTGCCGATCCACTCTCCAACAGCTGCGCCTGGATGTACAGCCATGGCATCGCGACGATGGCGCTGTGCGAGGCGGTGGGCATGACCGGCGACCCGCATGTCCGCCCCGCCGCGGCCCGGGCCTGCGGCTTCATCTCGGCCACGCAGCACCCGTCTCGCAAGGGATGGCGGTACACGCCGCGGAGCGACTCCGATCTTTCCGTGAGCGGCTGGATGCTCATCGCGCTGCGGTCGGGCGCCCTGGCCGGCGTGCCCGTCGAGGAGCGGACCTTCGCCGGCATCCGTGACCTGCTCGACGCCGCGACGATCCCGCCGTCGGCGGCCCGCGCGCCCATGGCCCGCTTCCACTACAACGCCCTCAAGCCCGAGCAGCGGCCATCCGCGATGTCGGTGTCGTGCATGAACGCACTGGGCACGCTCATGCGACTGCACACCGGCTGGAGCCCGCGGGACGAGCGGATCCTGGCCAACAGCCGCCCCCTGGCCGCGGCCCTGCCCGCCTACGGCACGTCGGGCCAGATGAGTCGCGACTGCTACCTCTGGTACTACGCCTCGCAGGTGCTCGTGCACACCGGCGGCGAATCGTGGGACACCTGGTATGCGGCTCTGGTGGACGAACTGGGCAAGCGGCAGGAGCCGGAGGGACCAGCCGCCGGGAGTTGGGAACCACTCGGCCCGATACCCGACCGGTGGGGTCGCTATGGGGGCCGCCTCTACGTGACGACGCTCCATCTGCTCACCCTGGAGGTGCCCTATCGCCACCTGCCGACGTACAGTTTCGTCGATGAGCCCCGCTGACCCGGACGACACGACCTCCGCCGCCGCCACGGGCGACTCCGCCGCCTGGCTGGAGAGAGCCGCTCTCCAGCACCTCCTCGATGTGCTCTGGGACCGCGGCCACCGCGTGGTCGGCCCGCAGGTGGCCGACGGGGCGATCGTGTATCGCGACCTGCGCTCGGCCGGCGATCTCCCCACCGGCTGGCTCGACGAGCAGGATGGCGGCATCTATCGGCTTCACCACGAGGCATCGGCCGGCACGTTCGATCACGTCGTCGGCCCCCACTCGCTGAAAAACTTTTTGTTCCCGGCGCGGGAAACGTTCGAAACGTGGAGCCGCAGCCCCGACGGCTGGCGGCAGACGACGCCCCCGCACGAGCCCCAACGGCTGGCCGTGATCGGTGTCCGCGGCTGCGACCTGGCGGCGCTGGCGATCCAAGACCGCGTGTTCATGGGAGGCGAGTCGATCGACGTCCGCTACCGGGCCCGCCGCGAGAACCTGTTCGTGGTGGCCGTGAACTGCCGCCGGGCCGCCGCCACCTGCTTCTGCCACTCGATGGGCTGCGGCCCGGCGGCCGGGCCGGGGCACGACATCGCGCTCACCGAAGTCGGCGACCGCTTCGCCATCGAAGCGGCGACGGGGGCCGGCGCCGCGGTGGTCGCCGCGCTCGCGGCTCGCGCCGCGCTCCAGCCGCTCACCACCGACGAGCGCGTCCTTGTGCGGGATGTTCCGGCGCGGCTGCATCGGGACATGCAGGCCCGCACGCCCGCGCCGGGAGCCCCACGGCCGCGCAGCCTCGACACCGACGACATCCGTAACCTCCTGTTCGACAATCTCGAACACCCGCGGTGGGCCGAGGTGGCCGACCGCTGCCTCTCCTGCGCCAACTGCACGCTCGTCTGCCCCACCTGCTTCTGCTCGAGCGTGCAGGAAGTGACCGATCTCACCGGCGATGCCGTCGCGCGGGAGCGGCACTGGGCCTCCTGCTTCACGCTCGAGCACGCGCAGATGCACGGCGGCAACGCCCGCCCGACCACGGCCTCCCGCTATCGGCAGTGGCTCACGCACAAGCTCGCCGGCTGGATCGACC
>CAZONY010000328.1:0-3225 GCA_964581215.1 uncultured Chitinophagaceae bacterium
CCCCTGCCTCCCCCCCGCTCTCCTCCATCGCCTTCGTGGGGAGTTATGTGCCGCGGTGCTGCGGCATCGCCACCTACACCCGCGACCTCCGCTGCGCGGTCGCCGGCCACCTGCCGGAGAGCCGCTGCCTCGTCGTGGCGATGGACGACGGCGGCCGCACCTACGACTACCCCCGCGAGGTTCGCCTCCAGTGCGAGGATCACGATCCGCGGGCCTACCGTCGGGCTGCCGAATTTCTCGACCTGGCCAACATCGATGTCGTCTCGCTCCAGCATGAATACGGCATCTTCGGCGGCGAGGCCGGGGAGCACGTGCTGGAGCTGATGCGGCATCTGCGGGCCCCGGTGCACACGACCTTGCATACGGTGCTGGCCGAACCATCGGCCGCCCAGCGGCGGGTGATGGGCGAGGTGCTCCATCTGTCGGCGCGGCTGGCCGTGATGACAGAGCGCGGGCGGATGCTGTTGCGCGACGTCTACGGCGTGGCCGACGAGCGGATCGACGTCATCCCGCACGGCATCCCCGACATGGAGTTCGTCGATCCCGACACGATGAAGGAACGCTTCGGATTGCAGGGCCGGAAAGTGCTGCTCACGTTCGGCCTCCTCTCGCCGAGCAAGGGCCTCGAGCACGTGATCACGGCCCTCCCGGAGATCGTTTCCCACCATCCCGACGTGCGGTACGTCGTCGTCGGGGCGACCCATCCGCACCTGCTCCGCGAGCAGGGCGAGCGGTATCGGGAGGATCTCATCCGCCTCGCGGAAACGTTGGGTGTGATGGACCACGTGGAGTTTCACAACCGGTTCGTCGACATGCCCGAGCTGCTTTCATTCCTCGGTGCGGCGGACATCTACGTCACACCCTACCTCAACCGCGACCAGATCACGTCCGGCACGCTCGCCTACGCCTTCGGGTGCGGCAAGGCCGTGCTTTCGACGCCCTACTGGCATGCCACGGAACTGCTTGCCCACGGCCGCGGCGTGATCGTGCCCTTCGCTGATCCGTCGGCCATCGCCCGGGAGGCATCCCGCCTGTTGGCCGACGACGATCGCCGCGAGGAGATGCGGCGGCGGGCCTACGAACTCGGTCGGGAAATGATCTGGGGCCGCGTGGCTGCCCGGTATGCCGAAGCGTTTCGGCGGACCCGCATGGCCGGCGCCCTCAAGCCGCGGCGGCCCGCGGCCTCGGGGCCGACCCGGATGCCGGGGCATGAGCTCCCCCCCATCGTGCTCGACCACCTGTGGCGGATCACCGATTCGGCGGGCGTGTTCCAGCATGCGACCTACGACGTGCCCAATCTCGCGGAGGGCTACTGCACCGACGACAACGCGCGGGCGCTGACGCTGATGGTCATAGTCGACGAGATGGGCCTCGGCACACCCCGCACGGCGGCCGCCACGGCGGTATATGCCTCGTTTTTGGACCACGCTTTCGAGCCGGCCACGGGCCGTTTCCGTAACCTGCTCGGGTTCGACCGACGATGGCTCGACGAGCGCGGCAGCGACGACTGCCTCGGTCGCGCGATCGTCGCCCTCGGTGCGTGCCTGGGCCGGTCACGCAACGCCAATCTGCGGCGCTGGGCGATGCGGCTGTTCGAGCCGGCGCTGTCGGCGGTCGTCGAGTGCACGAGCCCGCGGGCCTGGGCGCTGGCGATCGTCGGGATCCAGGAGTATTTCCGCCGGTTGGAGGATGATCGCTTCGCCTGTGACATCCGCGCCGCCCTCATATCGCGCCTGCTCGGCCTCCACCGGCGTCATGCGGCCGAGGGCTGGCGCTGGTTCGAGGACGTGGTCGCCTACGAGAATGCCCGTCCGTGCCAGGCGTTGATCACGGCGGGTCGTTGGGCGGGCGATGCCGCGGCGATCGATGCCGGCCTCGACATGCTCGACTGGCTGGCCACGATCCAGTTGTCGCCCACGGGACGATTCTCGCCGGTGGGCTGCAAGGGCTTCCTGCCGCGAGGTGGAGCGGCGGCGGAGTTCGACCAGCAGCCGATCGAGGCGCAGGCAATGATCGCCGCCTGCATCGAGGCCTTTCACGCGACGGCCGAGCCCCTCTGGCTCGACCGTGCCTGGAACGCCTTCGACTGGTTTCGCGGGCACAACATCCTCGGCGTCGCGCTGTGCGATCCGCACACCGGCGGCTGCCGCGACGGCCTGCTCGAGGACCGGGCCAACGAAAACCAGGGAGCCGAATCGACACTGTCGTGGCTCGCGGCTGTCGCCGACATGACGGCCCTCGAACGGCAGGCCGCCACGGTGGGGCCGGCGATCCGCGGCAGCCGGGGTGCCGCCGCATGCAGGTAACTCGCACCGACGTCCTGCTCAAGCCCGACAGCGGCCGCGTGCTCTACCGGCCGTTCGAGCCGACGCAGCCGCAGCGGGCGATGAAGGTGATCAGCCGTGTCATGGAACTGCCGGATGAGGAGGTGGAGGCCCGGCTGGCCGACGTGCTCTCGGAGTTCCATGGCCGCCACCAACGGCTGCGGGATTTTTTTCTGGCCCGGTTCGACGCGGTGCGGCATCACTTGCTGACCGACCGGCCGCTCACCGAGTCGCGGCAGCTGCTGATCGGCTCCTTCTTCACGCAGGAGTACGCGTTGGAGAGCGCCGCCCTGTTCAATCCCTCGCTGGTCTGGCATCCCGACCAGTCCGGCGTGGCTCCCGGCTGCCGGCGGTTCATCCTCAGCTTGCGGGCCACGGGAGAGGGACACGTGTCGAGCGTGGGGTTCCGCACCGGCACGATCGATGCCGCCGGGCGGGTCACGGTGGCCAAGCCGACCGGCTACGTCACCGCGCCGCACGTGGTCGCCACCAGCCGCTACGAAAAGAACCTGTTTCTCAAAAAGCTCGCCGAGCTGGGCATCTCCGACGGCTTCGTCGACCTCGTCTTCAATGCAATCGACGACCTTTTCACGCTGGCTGATCTGGAGGCGTCGCTAGCGCATGCTTCCAGGCAACTCCGGGCCAGGCGGCGGGAGTGGGAGCCGTTCGCCGCCGCGGTCATCGCCTTGGCCCGTGCCAACTACGAGATCGAGTGCGACCCAGCCTCCGACGTCTCGGAACGGGTGATCTTTCCCTACTCGCCGGCTGAGACCAACGGCATCGAAGACGCCCGGTTCGTGCGGTTCGTCGAGGATGACGGTGCGGTCCGTTACTACGCCACCTACACGGCCTTCGACGGCAGCGTGATGCTGCCCCAGTTCGTCGAGACCGACGATTTCGT
>CAZONY010000329.1:0-3221 GCA_964581215.1 uncultured Chitinophagaceae bacterium
CTAGTACCTGACAAGAGCTTCCACGCGGTGCGGGGCGAGCCGTGCGCGGCCGCCGAGGGCCTCGAGTTCGAGCAGGAAGGCCGCGCCGGCCACCACCGCGCCGGCGGCCTTGATCAGCTTCGTGCAGGCATCGGCGGTGCCGCCGGTCGCCAGCACGTCGTCCACGATCAGCACCCGTGCTCCCGGCGCGAGGATGCCGCGGTGCATCTCCAGCGTGTCGCGACCATATTCCAGGTCATATTCGTGGGCGATCGTGTCGGCGGGCAGTTTGCCCGGCTTGCGGACCGGAATCACGCCCACACCGAGCGCCAGGGCCAGCGGCGTGGCGAAGAGAAAGCCCCGCGCCTCGACGGCCGCCACGGCGGTGATGCCCGCATCCTGCCAGGGTGCCGCGAGCCCCCGCACCGCCGTCGCCACCGCCTCGGGGTGGGCCAGCAGCGGTGTGATGTCTCGAAACAGGATGCCCGGCTTGGGGAAGTCGGGGACGGGACGGATGAAGTCGGTGAGATTCATGCCGAGGAGCGTACGGCGTCAGGCTCCCCGTCGCAACTTGATCGTGGCCCGCGGCACGCCATCGATCTCCGTGGCGAGGTTGGCCAGGGTCTCGGCCTCGATCTGCCGCACCCGCTCCCGTGTCAGCCCGAGCACGGCGCCGATCTCCTTGAGCGTCATCGGCTCGCCCCCTTCCAGTCCGAAGCGGAGCTTGATGATCGTCGCGGCCCGCGTATCGAGCTCGTTGATCCGCCGCAGCACGTGCTTGAGCGTGTCGTGGTCGAGCAGCACCTCGGCGGGGCAACGGGCATTCTCGTCGCGGATGATGTCGCCCAACGACCACCCATCGGCCTGCTCGGTGTGGGGCGTGGCGGTATGGACCGTGATCGCCTTCTTGATGATCGGGAGTTTCTTGCGCGCCAGGCCGAGCATCCTGGCGATCTCCTCCGGCGTCGGCGTACGGCCGAGGGTGTCGGTGAGCCGGGCGGTGGCCCGCCGCCACTTGGACAGCAGTTCCACCATGTAGGCGGGAATGCGGATCGTCTTGCCGTTGTTGATGAGCGCCCGCTTGATGGACTGCTTGATCCAGTAACTGGCGTAGGTGCTGAACCGCGTGCCGACCTTCGGGTCGAAGCCCTCCACGGCCCGCAGCAGGCCGAGGTTGCCTTCCTCGATGAGGTCGGGCAGGGGCAGGCCGCGGTTGGCGTAGCCGCGGGCGATGCTCACCACGAGCCGGAGATTCGCCCGCACCATGTGATCCCGGGCGGCGGCATCGCCGCGGCCGATCGCCTCGGCGAGCCGGCGTTCCTCGTCGGCCGTCAGCAGCGACGTTTCATTGATGTCGCGGAGGTACGTTTCGAGCGGGTTCTGAACGGCGGTGGTCGGCGTCTTGCGGCGGGTGCTGGGCATGGCCTCGGAGATGTCTCCCGGAAGGGGATCGTGGACGAACGGTCGCACAGCCAGGTATCGGCGGCGCGCCGCGGAGGCTGCACAAGCCCGGCGAAAAAAGCCGGCTCTGCGGCCTGTGCGGGCGGCGCCGATGTTTGGCTACCGACCGGAGCTGGCCGGCCCGATCGTATCGGCGAGAAACTCCACCAGCGCCTTGCCGGCGGCGCTGCCGCGGGCAAGCGACAGGTCATGCCCCACGTCGTCGAGCACGACCAGGCGGCTCGTCACGCCGGCCGAGCGGAGCGCGGCATCGAAGCGAATGCTCTGGTCCGGCGGCACGACGGTATCGGCCCGGCCGTGAACCAGGAGTACGGGCGGACCGCCGGGTGCCACGTGGGTCAGCGGGCTGGCCCGCTGCGCCACCTCGCGAAATTCCGGCAGCGGCCCCCCCACCAGCACGCTGGCCGGCGAACCGGCCCGGTCGTGCTGCGGTCCGAGGGTGGTGAGCTGCGAGGGGGCGGCAAAGGCTCCGATGGCGGCCACCCGCGGCGGTGGATCGTCCGTCGTCTCCCTCCACAATCCCGCGAGCGCCGCAAGATGGCCCCCCGCGGCCGCACCGGCCACGCAGATACGATCCCGATCGATCCCCCAGATCTCCGCATCCCGCTCGAGGGCCCCGAGTGCCGCCAGGCAATCATCGACCTGCGCCGGGAACGCCGCAGCGGAGGAGAGGCGATAGCCGACGCTCGCCACGGCGTAGCCCTCGGCCGTCAACCACGTCACGGGGCAGTCGTCCTTTGTGCCGGTCCGCCACGTGTCTCCATGAATCCACACCACCAGCGGCAGTCTGCCACCACAGCCCTGCGGCAGATAGAGGTCGAACCGCTGGCAGGGAAGGCATTCCTCGCGGGAGGGCTGGTCGCGATGCACCAGCGGCTTTCCATCACGGTCGGACGAACCGGTTGCCCGGCCCGCCGAGCCTGATGCAGACCCATCGCTTTCGACCGCGGTTTCCGGCAGCGTCGGCCGGCGGCGGGCCCGACGCTGGGCCCGACGCGACGGCCGCGGCTCGACGCCGAACGGGGCGTCGGCCGGCGGCCGCGGGTCGTTGGCACGCACCGGCTCGGCCACCGCCGCCAGGGCGGCGATGAGCAGGACGACCAGCCAGCGGCGGGGGACGGTGTCAGCGTGTGGCGTCATGCGGGCGGGCTTCCTTATCGACGTCCCTGCAACTGGCCCGACGGCGTGAGTTCGTCGATGATTTTCGGGATGTAGCGGCTCAACACTTCGGCCAGCTTCTCCCGTTCGATGTTTCGCTGCCGGGCGATCTCCTCGAGCTCGCGCTGGCCGAACACGTCCTCGATCTGCCGACGGTCCACCGGCTTGTTGGGGCCCGTGCGGACCCACGAATCGACCTCGTCGCGAAGCCCCTTCTCCTCGAACTGGCGGACCACGTCCGGAAGCTTCTGCGCCGCGTTGCCGCCGAAGATCTGCTTGAAGATCTCGGAGAGGTCGTTGGGCGAGGGCATGCCCTCCGGGCCACGCTGCTGGGGCTGGGGGGCACGCTGCGGCGCGGGCCGCTGCGGCGGTTGCTGCTGCGCCGCGCCTTCGAGAACCTGCTTGAGAATTTCGCCGAGGATGTCCATGGACGGGGCTCCGCTGTGAATTCTGGTCGAGTGAGAACGGACACTGAAGTCTAGGGGCGGGACACGCTCCCTCAAAACGCCCGGGCGGGCGCGGCCCGGCAAGATGCACAAAGCCTGCGGATCGAGCGGCCTCTGATCATGCCGCGGGGCCGGTGGTAACGATTCTTCCGCCAATGCGAGCGATCCTTTCACTAG
>CAZONY010000330.1:0-3217 GCA_964581215.1 uncultured Chitinophagaceae bacterium
GGAACGCCGTTTTCTTCGCCTCGTCGATCACGGGCAGGGCCTTCACGACCTCCGCCCGCAGCGATTCGAGCATCCCCGAGTAGCGCGCGAGGAGTTTCTCACCCTGGGCACTGAGGGGTATCGGCGCGGGCTTTTCGGCCATCCCCGCGATCGGACATGCAACGATCAGCGCCACGAGCACGGCGGAGAAGCCCTTTTGGATGAAGCAGGCTGAAAAGCTCTTGGACGGCGTCATGGGGTTCTCCTCGGGAACTTATTCCTGGTACACGGGGATGTAGCGGTAGGGGGTGCCGAGAATGATGATCGCCATGGGCGTCTGGTGCGGCTGATCCTTCTCGGTTTCCCGCCATGATCCGTCGGGCTGCTGCAGTGCGACGAGCGTGTCGCGGATCTGCGGATACCACTTCGCGTAATGGTCGCCGCCGGCCTGCACCATCGCCTGGATCGCATAGTAATGAGCATAATAAAAATGCCCGAGTTCCTTCCGCACGAACACCTTCGGGCTGTTTTCGAGGGAGCGAACGGCCGCCGCGACCCACTCCGTGTCCCGCATGCCGCAGAGCTGCGCCGCATAGGTGCCGCCGGCCGTGCAGGCGATCGTCCCTCCATCCCGGCCCTGGTAGCCAAAGCCGCCGGTCTTCTCGTTCCACACCTGATCGCGGAGATAGCCCACGACGCGATCGATCGTCTCGGTGGGCACGAGGATGCCGGCCTGCCGGGCCGAGGCGAGCGAGACGAAGACCATCGCCGTGACCGAGGTGTCCTGGCCCGCGTCGGGCCGGGCCGCGTAGCGCCAGCCGCCGGCCGGGCTCTGGGCCCGCAGGATGACCTGCACCGCCCGCTCGAGCGCCGTCTGGATTCGGCGGTTGTCCGCGGCATCACGCGTCATGCCCCACAACTCCGACATCGCCAGCGTGAACAGGCCGTGCTCGTACATGCTCCCCATGACGCCGGCCGGCGAATCCTCGGCGGCCTTGAGCAGGAAGTTCTTCGCCCGGTCGAGCGGCGCGCCATGCTTCCCGAACCCCGGGAAATGCCCCTTGACCATGAAGGCCATGAGGCCCAGCGACGTGCCGCCGATCGCCACCGAGCCGTCGCCTCCCGTCCACGAGCCGTCGGCATTCTGCGTCGCGAGCAGCCACTTGAGGCCGCGCTCGATCGCGAGGTCGGCGGCCTCGGTCAACTCGGGAGCACCCGCCTCGGCCTCACTACGGTCGGCCAAGTCGGGCGTCGCCGCGTCGTCCTGGGCGAGAACCGGCCGCGTCGGCAGCCCCGCAGCGATCACGAGGATCGCCATGACCGTCACTCGGCACATCGGGAAAGGGGGCTGGATCCGTATCATTTGGCCACTCGTTCGTAGTAGTTCTTGAGGGTCGCGCGATATTCCAGCGGCAGCTCGCGGGCGAAGTTCTGATTTAGCGCGGCACGGTTGCGGGAGCCAAGCACCTCCCATTCGGTCCGCTTGTCCTTCGGGGCCTCGCCGCTCACGAAATCGGAGACGAGATTAGCGGTCGATACGTCGAGGTCGTCGGTCTCCACCTCCACCACCGTATCGCCGGGCATGGGGGGAGGAACGGCCGTCCCGAGCAGCATCGCCTGCTCGATCACGAAGTGCCGTAGCGCCTCGTTCGCCGCCCCCTGGTGACCGACTGCGACCTCTCGGCCAGAAGCCCCGATCGCGTCGGCGGCCTGGGCGAGGTTCGCCTGCGCCGCAACGAGCAGGGGATGCGGCGTGTCGCCAGACGCGAGGGCGGCACCGACCTCCGCGAGTTTCCGCTGCCGTGAGGCCAGTTGCGCCCGGGCGTCCGCCCCGGCGGTGTGAGTCTGGCGAAGCAGTTGCTGCTGATCGCTGGCCAGCGCCAGCACGTCGAGCAGCCGCCGCAGTTCGGCTGGCGAAGCCGACGTCACCTCGATGCCCGGCAGCCCGTGCAGCACCGTGATCGCGAGCGACAGTTCCTCGGCCGCCGCGGAAAGTGCCGCGGCCGCCGCTTTCATCGCGGCGACGGCGTCGTCCGTCCGCCCGCTGCGGAGCTGCCCGGCGGCCTCGCCCATGAGCCCGTGGGCCCCGGCGGCGGTCATCAGGCCCGTCGCCCGCGCGACCTGCCGGCCCCAGGCCTCCGTCTTCGCCTGCAGTTCCTGCTGCTCGGAGACGATTTCGGCCGGCACCGGACCGGCCAGGGCGGCAACCCGTTCCCCGAGCTGCTCCTGCCGCAGGGCCATCACCGCGGCATCGGCCTGGGTCTCATGGAGAAACTCCACGATCTCCGCGACGTAGCCCGTCTGGGCCTGCACGGCCGCCACGCGGGCCCGCACCTCGGCCAACGACTCGGCCGCCTCCTCGAGGATCGAGCCAGCCTCCGCGCCGTCGCCGTCCTCCAGCGCGGCGATCGCGTCGTCCACGTCGGATCCGGCGAACACCAGCGGCGTGCCGACGTCGAGGCGGCCGGCGACCAGATCGAGCACCGGAGCCACTTCGTCCAGGCACTGCCGGAGGTTGCGGACCTCCGGCAGCAGGGCCGCGATCCGATCCTCGTCGGCAGGGCCGACCGCCTGCGCGAGATCGCCCTGCTCGGCGATGACGTCGCCCATGCTGTCGCCCGCGGAGTGCACCGCCTGATCGAAGCTAAACAGATCCTGGAGCAGGCCGAGCCGCGCCCGCTGGGCTGCGGCCAACGTCCGCGCGGCGGCGAGGGCGTCGGCGGCCAGTTCCTGCTGCGCTACGGCATCTTCCGGCCGCTTGGCCGCAAGCGACGTGCGGGCCTCGGCCATCGCGACGGTGGCGCGGTCGATCCGGGCCAGCAGTGGCAGGGCGTCTTTCGGGGGCGCGCTCCCATCCTGGCCGGCAAGTTCCTTGCGGAAGCGGGCCAATTCGTCGGCCAGAAACTGCTGCGTCTCGGCGAACTTCTCGGGCTGCGTCTCGTCGAGCGCCGCCTCCTCGGTCTTTTCGAGCAGGCCGAGTTGGCGGGCCTCGTATTCCTCGAGCCTCGTCATCCGGTCGGTCGCATCACTGACCAGACTCGAGAGCCCCTTCGACCGGGTGCCCAGCTCGACGGACCAGCGGGCGATGATGTCGCGGAGCGGCTGGAGCGACGCCTCCGCCTCCCGCTGGCGTTCCACGGCGGCGGCCCGATCGCCCGAGCGCAGGGCGGCCAAAGCCTTGCCCATGGCCTGCTCGGCGCTCAATCGCAGACTCAAGGCCGGCGGCACCTCCGGCAAG
>CAZONY010000331.1:0-3199 GCA_964581215.1 uncultured Chitinophagaceae bacterium
GAGGGCACCGCCGCGCGGCCGAAGGCGCCGTCGGCGAGGCTGACATCGACCTCGATCGTGGGGTTGCCCCGGCTGTCGAGAATCTGGCGGGCATGGATATCGACGATCGTGGACATGGGGCGGCCTTTCGCGGCAGGGTGCGGAAGAATTCTTTCGATGGACGTGGCGGCAATTGTGCCAACGGCCGGGAGCCACGCAAGAGCGTGGCCGGAGACGCCCCGGCCGACTATCCTCGTCGCAGTCACTTCCGCACGGCCCGTTCCATCTCCCGCCTCTCGCTGGACTCCCCCACCATGTTCACCGGCCTGATCCAAGCGCTCGGCCGCGTGACGGCCGTCGTGGAGGAGCCGCCCGGGAGGCGGCTGGTGATCGAATCGGCCGACGTCGCCGCCGACGTCGCGATCGGCGACAGCATCTGCACGAGCGGCTGCTGCCTGTCGGTCGTGCGGATCGACGGGCCGCGGCTGGAATTCCAGGCCGGCCCCGAGACCCTGGCCCGCACCACGCTCGGCGGCCTCGCGCCAGGCGGCGCCGTCAACCTCGAGCGATCGATGCGGTTTTCCGATCGGCTCGGCGGCCACCTCGTGACCGGCCACGTCGATGGCATCGGCCGCCTCGCCTCGCGCCGGCAGGAGGGCGACTGGCTGACCTGCTTTTTTTCCGCCCCCCCCGCCCTGCTCGGCCAGATGGCCACGAAGGGCTCGGTGGCCATCGACGGCGTGAGCCTGACCGTCTGCGACGTCACGCCCGCGGCCTTCAGCGTGGCCCTCATCCCGCACACGCTCGCCCACACGACGCTCGGCCGGCTGGCCGAGGGGGACGCCGTCAACCTGGAGACCGACCTTGTCTTCAAGTATGTCGCCCGCTGGCTCGAGGCGCGCGGAGCCGGGGCATGAGCGACCGGCCGACCTCGGAGCCCGCGCGGCAGACCACCGCCTACCTGAAGAATCTCTTCCGCGAGGTCGGCTTCACGATCGACGCCCGCCGCGGCCAGAACTTTCTCATCGACCTGAATCTGCTCGACCTGCTGGAGCGGTCGGCGGGCGTGACTCCCTCTGATGTCGTCCTCGAGGTGGGTGCCGGCACCGGCGCCCTCACCGAGCGACTGGCCCGGGCCGCCGGCCGCGTCGTCACCGTCGAGATCGACCCGCGGCTGGCCCAGCTGGCCCGCGACCGCGTGATCGACCACGACACCGTGCAGCTCGTGGAGGGGGACGTGCTGGCGGGGAAGCACCATCTCGCCCCGGCGGTGCTGGCGGCCATCGACGAGGCCCGGGCCGCCTTCCCGGCAGGGCGGCTTCTCCTCGTCGCGAACCTGCCCTACTGCGTGGCGACGCCCGTGATCTCGAACCTCCTCGCCCTGCCCCGCCCCTTCGATGCCGCGACCGTCACCGTGCAGCGGGAGATGGCCGAGCGGATGACGGCGGCTGCCGGATCGCATTCCTACAATGCGCTCTCGGTCTGGATCGGGAGCCAGTGCCGCTCGGAGATCGTCCGCATCCTGCCGCCGAGCGTGTTCTGGCCACGGCCCAAGGTGGAGTCGGCGATCGTGCGGCTCGACCTCGAGCCCGGCCGTCGGGCCCGCATCGCCGACCTCGACCGGTTTCACGCCTTCGTGCGCGACGTCTTCTGCCATCGCCGCAAAGTGCTCCGCGGCGTGCTTGTGCGGATGGCCGGAGGCAAGCAGCGGCCAGAAGCCACCGCTGCCGTCGAAGCGGTCTATGCCACGCTCGGCTTCAAACCGACGATCCGCGCCGAAGACATTCCTCCGGACCAGTTCGTGAATCTGGAACACGAGTTCTTCGCACGGTGCTCGGGGTGACGAGCCGGGGGCCGGGGAAGTCGAGCCGCGGGGGCGCGTCCTTCCCCGGCGACGCCGGGATTTTCACCGCTCCCGGCTGCGCGTTCCCTATGGCCATCCCAGACGGCACGAACGGATCGACTCCGCAGGCGAAAAACGGGCCACGAACCCAAGGGAAAAGCCGGAACTTCCGGTTGTCTGGCGCACGCGGGTAGACTCTGTCGCGGGCCCGAGGAACCTGCCGAAAATCCTGACGTTTCCCTTCCCGGGACGATGGTCGTGAATCCAGCACCCTCCACCGAATCCTCGTCGTCGATCGCCCCCACCATCGTCGATCTGCTCCGGCAGCGGGCGGCCTACCGCCCCCATGACCGAGCGTTCACGTTCCTGGTGGATGGCGAGGCCGAGGAGCTCAACATCTCCTATGCCGAACTCGACCGGAAGGCCAGGGCGGTCGGTGCGTGGCTGGCCCACGAGGGGATGGCCGGCAAGCGGGTGCTGCTGCTCTATCCCTCGGGCCTCGACTTCATCGCCGCCTTCATGGGCTGTCTCTATGGAGGGGCGATCGCCGTGCCGGCCTACCCGCCCCGCAAGAACCGCTCCGTGGAGCGGATCGAGGCGATCGCAGCCGACGCCGATGCATCGGTGGCCCTCACCACCCGCGACGTGCTCGACCGGCTCGACGTGCTGGGCTCCGCGGCCCCCAGCCTCGAGCACCTCGTCTGGAAGGTCGACAGCGAGCTGGAGCCGACCTGGGCCGATCGGTGGCGGCGGCCCGACATCGACGGCGACACCCTCGCCTTCCTGCAATACACCAGCGGCTCGACCGGCACGCCCAAGGGCGTGATGCTCTCGCACGAGAACCTGCTCCACAACTCGCTCCGGATCATGCAGGCCTTCGAGATCACACGAAGCCAGTCGGGCGTGTTCTGGCTGCCGAGCTTCCACGACATGGGCCTGATCGGCGGCATCCTCGTGCCGCTCTACGGCGGCAAGTTCAACGTGCTGATGTCGCCGGTGGCGTTTCTCCAGAAGCCGCTGCGGTGGCTGCAGGCGATCTCCCGCTATCGGGCCACGATCAGCGGCAGGCCCAACTTCGCCTACGAACTCTGCGTGCGAAAGACCACTCCCGAGCAGCGGGCCACGCTCGACCTCTCCAGCTGGTCGCTCGCCTTCAACGGCGCCGAGCCGGTGCGAGCCGAGACGATCGACGCCTTCTGCGAAGCCTTTGCGCCGGCCGGGTTCCGGAGGCAGGCCTTTTATCCCTGCTACGGCCTCGCCGAGAGCACGCTCATGGTCACCGGCGGCATGAAGTTCGAGCCGCCCGTGCTCCGCTCGTTCGACGCTGCGTCGATCGAGACCGGGGCCGCGGTCGCCCGGCCCGCGAACGCGACCGGT
>CAZONY010000332.1:0-3181 GCA_964581215.1 uncultured Chitinophagaceae bacterium
TCGTCGACGAGCAGGTAGCAGTAGGCCCGGTGGTGGGACCGGCCCACGCGCCCCCGAAGCTGGTGAAGATCGGCGAGGCCGTAGGTGTCGGCCTCGTCGATGAAGATCGTGTTGGCCCGCGGGATGTCGAGCCCGCTCTCGATGATCGTCGTGGCGAGGAGGATGTCGGTGCGGCCCGCCACGAAGCCGAGCATCACGTCTTCGAGCTCCGCCTCCGAGAGCCGGCCGTGCGCGATGCCGATCGTCGCCTTGGGGGCGATCTGCTGCAGCCGCTGGGCGACCTTGCGGATGTCGAGGATCCGGTTGTGCACGAAGAACACCTGCCCGCCGCGGGCCAGCTCGCGATCGACCGCCGTACGGATGAGGCGGTCGTCCCAGCGCATCACGCGGGTCTCGACGGCGATGCGGTTGGACGGCGGCGTGGTGAGGTTGGATATGTCGCGGATGCCCAGCAGCGACATGTGGAGCGTGCGGGGAATCGGCGTGGCCGTCATCGTGAGCACGTCGATGCTCGCCCTGCGCGAGGCGGTGGGTGCCGATGCCGATGTCGACCTTGCCGGCGGCGATGCCTTCGAGCGTGTCCCGCTCCTCGGCCGCGCTCGTGAGCCGCGACAGCGAGCGGATCGTGAAGGGAAACTCCGAGAACCGGGCGGCGAACGTGCGGCGGTGCTGCTCGGCGAGGACGGTGGTGGGCACGAGCACCGCCACCTGCGCTCCCGCCTCGGCCACCTTGAACGCGGCCCGCATGGCGAGCTCCGTCTTGCCGAAGCCGACGTCGCCGCAGAGGAGACGATCCATCGGCCGCGATCGCTGGAGATCCTCGCGGATCGCCTCGATGGCCGTGAGCTGGTCGGGCGTCTCGTCGAAGGGAAACGACTCCTCGAACGCCCGCTGCCAGGGCGTGTCGGCCGGAAACGCCGTGCCTGGCCGGCTGGCCCGGCGGGCCTGGAGGGCCAGCATGTCGGCCGCCATGTCGGCCAGCGCGTCCTTGACGGCCTGCTTCTGCTTTTCCCAGAGCGTGCCGCCGACCTTGGCCAGCTTGGGGGCGAGCTTGCCGCCGCCGACATATTTCTGGACGAGATCGATGGCCGAAGCCGGCACGTAGATCTTCGTGCTCTCCGCGAACTCGATCTCGAGGAACTCCTCGGTGCGGCCCTGCTTCTCGAGGAGCTTGAGCCCCCGGTAGCGGCCGATCCCGTGGGCGACGTGGACGACGTAATCCCCCTCGTGGAGATCGAGGAACGTATCGATCGCCCGCGAGAGCCGCTGCTTCGGGGCCTTGGCGGCCGCCGCCTCCTCGCGGCGAAACAGCTCGGCGCTCGACACGAGCACGATCTTCTCGGGCACCAGCCGGAAGCCGCCGGAGAGGTGGCCGCGGGCGAAGTGGAGCCGGCCGCTACGATCGGGGGCCGTGCCCGCCAGCAGTTCGGCCAGCCGTCGCTCCTCGGCCTCGCTCGGTGCGACGACCCATACTTCCTGGTCGCGGCCCACGGTCTCCAACTCCTCGCGGACCCGGTCGAGCACGCCGGTGAATCGTTCCACGCTCTCGACCGCCAGCGCTGCCGTGGCCTCGAGGCTCGACGGGGCGACGGCGGAGAGCGTGACCGAGGGAAAGCGGTAGATCCGCGCGAACACGTCCTCCGGCGCACCGACGCCGATCACCTCGGCCAGCCGCTGCTTCGTCCGGCGGGCCTCCTCGGCCAGTTCGCCCGGCTCGACGAGCGCCCACCACGAGCCGGCCGGCACGATGTCGGCCAGGTGGGTGCGCCGCACCGGAGCGGCGCCGTCGGCCCCGCGGTGCACCAGCGCCGTCAGATCGATCGACGGAAGCACCTCCACGCTCCGCTGCGTGACCGTGTCGAACGTTCGCAGCGACTCGATCTCGTCGCCGAAAAGCTCGATGCGGACGGGACGATCCCAGTCGGCGGCGAAGAGATCGACGATGCCGCCGCGGCGGGCGAACGTGCCCGGCGAATCGATCGCGTCGGCCTGCTCCCAGCCGCGGGCCACGAGCCAGTCGGCCAACTCGACCGGATCGAGGCGCCCACCCACCTCGAGCCGCCGCGTGCTCTCCTCGACCGCGCGGGGATCGTCGAGGAGCGTCAAGAGCGCCTGGATCGTGGTGACGACGATCCGCGGATGCTGGTCGGCCGGTCCCGTGAGCCGCTTCACGAGCGCCAGCCGCGCGGGCTCCGCCGGATCGGCGAGCGACGCGTCGTCGGGCTCGCCGAGCGTTTCAAGCGCGGGCAGCACGGCGACCGGGTCGGCCGTGAAGATGGAGAGGTCGTCGGCGAAGGCGTCGGCATCGGCCGGATGGGGCAGGACGACGACGATCAGGCCGTGCTGCGGCCCGTCCGCCTGTTCCCGGGCCTGGGCCCGGGCCAGGGCCGCCGCCGCCAGCGCAGAACTCGATCCCCAGGTTCCGCCGATCGCCCCGCCATGCCCTTGGCCAAGGCTGGCGACGACGTCGGCGAACCCTTTGTGCGATTCCAGTGTTTGGGCCAGCCCGGGCAACCGCCCGTCGGCAGCCTGTGTATCAGAGTCGGGCACCGCTGAAAGTGTAACGGGATACAGCCGAAGTTCTTGGAACGCCGGCTCGGGGTTGCCCGTGCCATCTCGCCGGACGTTCGCTACGGGCATCCTGCGCTGCGCTCACTCGCTGGCAGCATCGCTCTCGGCATCCATGCCTCCGCTCGCTGCCAACGCCGGCTCCATGGCACGGGCAACCCCGAGCCTCCCTCAATTTCAACGAGGCTTCGGGCTCCCCGTACCCCGGGAGCCGGCGTAGCTGGCAAGCGCAGGCATGGAAGCCGAAGCGCAGCCAGGTCCGAGTGAGCGGAAGCCAGGATGGCTGAAGCGAACGTCCGGCGACGGGGTACGGGGAGTCCGAAGCCGGATTTGGATGGCGCTGATTCCCGGGCCAAACTCGTCCGGAGGCGGGAAAAAGGCTGTTCTGCCCCCTGATGCGTCCCGGCATTTATCGTGTATTTTTGAGGGATCGGTTTTTCGCTTTCCCCGCTGCCCCTCGAGGAGCCCCCCATGGCCACCGCCTCCCCCTCCAAAGCCACCGAAGCCTTCGCCCTCGGAGCGGACGTGGTCGTCGAGGCGCTCGTGCGGCAGGGCGTGGACGTGATCTTCGCCTATCCGGGCGGAGCGAGCATGCCGCTCCACCAGTCGCTCA
>CAZONY010000333.1:0-1922 GCA_964581215.1 uncultured Chitinophagaceae bacterium
GCGGCGGGCATCGTCGAACGTGTCGCCCTCGAGGATGATATGCGCCCCGAGCCGGCGGCAGGTGGCCACCTTCACCAGCGGCGCGAACCGCGGCATCACGACGGTCACGGGAATGCCGAGCAACTTGCCGTGGTAGGCCAGGCCGAGGGCGTGGTTGCCGGCCGAGGCGGCCACGACGCCGCGACGCTGCTGGGCGTCGTCAAGCAGCAGGAGGGCGTTGCGGGCGCCCCGCTCCTTGAAGGAGCCGGTCCGCTGCAGGAGATCGAGCTTGCAGAAGATGCGGCAGCCGGTGAGATCGGAGAGCGGGACGCTCGATGGGCAGGGAGTACGGTAGATCCCGGAGCGGATCCGATCGTGGGCGGCGCGGATGTCGGCGAGGGTGAGCGTCGGCATGGGTGGAAGTCCTAGCGCCACATTTTCCTACGTGAGCCGCTCCGGCCGGTGGAATGACCGGACGTCGATCCACTCCATGCCCGCCCGACGGGCCGATTCGATGCCGAGGTCGCTGTCTTCCCAGACCACGCACTTCGCCGGGTTCGCCCCGAGCCGTCGGGCGGCCTCCAGGAAGGGATCGGGGTCGGGCTTGTGCCGCTGCGTGTCTTCGCTGGCCACGATCAGGTCAAAGCACTCCGCGAGCCCGATCTGCTCGAGAATCTGCAGGCAGACATGGCGGTGGCCGCCGGTGACCACGGCCATCGGCACCCGGCCGCGGCAGCGGTGGATGACCTCCACCACCGGATCTACCGGATCGACGGACTTCACCTGCGTGAGAAACGCCTCCTCCTTCATCACGGCGGCGGCATCGACGTCGATATCGAGCCCCGCCTCCCGGGCGAGCGTGGCGATGATGTCCCGCGTGGGTCGGCCCCCCAGCGAATAGAAGCGGTCTTCGCTGAAGGAGAGGCCGTGGTGGCCGGTGACGTGCAGCCAGGCCCGGTAGTGGGCCGGCATCGTGTCGGCGAGCGTGCCGTCGCGGTCGACACTGAGGCCGATGATCGAGCGGACGGCGGCAGCGGTCGGCGCGGGCAGATTTGAGCGGGCGAAGGCGGTCATCATTGCCGAAACAATGTCATGCTGGCTGTCGGCCAGCGTGCCGTCGCAGTCAAAAAGCAGGGCGTCGTGGTCTTGGAAGTGCCACATGGGAAGGTGGAAAGGATGAGGGGAACGGGAAAAGTGTGCTGATTTCGGGTGATCTGCCGGAAATTCTCATGGCGGAAGGTCTGCCGGGTCGATCAACGCTGACGATCATGCCGGTTTTCAGGCGCGGGGACCACCCCTGCCCGGGAGGCCGGCCACCGACAGGCAGCGACTGCGATGACCGCAACCCGAGCCTCTGACTGCACGAGAAGCCGATTTTCAGGACGTCGGCGGCGGATGACAGCGCGCCTGCGGAGGCTGCGCCGCCGGGCGGCAGCGTTTCAGGGGCGGCTTCGCCGCGCTGCGGTCGTGGCGGCGACGGCGGCCAGCCTGACGATCGCGGGAACCCCGGCACCGGCCCAGATCGGCGGCATGGGCGCCGTGCCCCTCAGCGGCGGCGTCGTGAACCGGGCGGTCACCCGGTTCTCCGACCTCAGCCAAAACGGCCCCGGATGGATGTATTTCGGTCTCAATCCAGCCGACCGCGGCCTCGGCTACCGTGGCAGCTACATGACGCTCGGCGGATATATCCCGTACGCCGAGGACGATCTCGGCGGCTTCTGGGCGGCGGATCTGCGGTCGCATCTTTCCGTCTACGGCGGGTTCTTTTCGAACGTCGGTGCCGTCCGCAAGCAGTTCCTCGGCGGCACGCTCCTCGGGATCGGCGTCTACTGGGACTACGACGGCGACCAGGACCAATATTCCGACACGGCGATCACCGATGCGTCCGGGAAGTACGTCTTCCCCGGCGGCAGCCTGCCATCCGAGGCCAGGCTGGCGCCCGT
>CAZONY010000333.1:1932-3175 GCA_964581215.1 uncultured Chitinophagaceae bacterium
ACTGGGGCAACCTCCGCAGCAACGGCTACATCCCCGTCGGCTCGACGGCATCCACCATGGGGCCGTACGTCGGCAACTCGATTCTCTGCGTGGACGGCATCAACGCGGCGCTCCGCGGGGCCGACCTCGAAGTGGGTGCCTATGTCCCGGGCCTCTCCGACTGGGCCGGCATGATCAACGTCGGCGGCTACGCCTACGGAAACTCGAGCTACGATCTCGCCGGCGGCGAGGACGTGGTGCCGTGGTTCGGCGGCGTCTACACCCGCCTCGATCTCACGCTCCGCGAGAACTGGGATTTCTCGATCCAATACAACAACGACAGCTACTTCGACTCGACCGGCTTCGTGCGGCTCACCTACCGGATGGGCGGCAGCCGCCGCCGCAACGTGCCCGACCAGATGGAGCAGCCGATGATGCGCAACGAGCACATCGTCCGCGCCCACCAGGCTCCGGAGCAGGCGATCAATCCGTACACCAGCGAGCCATGGCGCGTGATCCATGTGGACAACACGGCGTCGAATGCGGCAACCGGCGATGGCACCGCCCAGTCGCCGTTCACGAAACTCGCCGACCCGACCGGCCCGAACGCCAACGCCGCCGCGAACAGGCCGTTTGACGTCGTCTACGTCCACCAGGGCAACAGCCTGAACACGCCGTATCAGGGCCCGTACATCTTCAGCAACAACAACCAATATCTCGTCGGCGAGGGCACATCACTGACGATCCCGACGGTCGATTGCGGCTACCTCGCACTCGGCCCGGCATCGGGGAAGTACCCGGTGATCAGCGCTCCCCATGGCGCGGCGGCGATCGTCCTCTCGGACGGCAACGCGAACAACATGACCGTGGACCATCTCTCGATCACCGGCGCCACCGTCGGCATCACGAACGGCAACGGGCTCCCAGCCGGCGGATTGGCAACCGTGAACGATGTTCGGATCGTCGGCACCGGACCAAGCCAGACCGGTGTCGTGATCACCGGAGTCGGCACGAACGTCACCTACAACTTCACGAGGATGCAACTCTCCGACCTGACGGCCGACGGCTTCGTGATCGATGGCCAGGACGGCGCCGGCGGGGCTCAAGGCAGTCCCAATGTCAACATCACCGACAGCGCGATCGAAAATACGTCGGGATCTGCCTTGATCGTAAACGCGTTTGCCGGCGACGGCCGCGTGCGACTCGCGTCCAGCAAGATCGACGGAACGACTGGTCCCGGCGTCGTCGTCACCGGCGCCAACGC
>CAZONY010000334.1:0-3171 GCA_964581215.1 uncultured Chitinophagaceae bacterium
AAGCAGATGGCCGATGCGGGCGAGCTCGGCAAGATCCAGTTCCTGCAGGCGAGCCACCAGCAGGATATGGACGGCTGGCCCGACTACTGGCCGGGGCTGCCGCCGATGTACTACGCGACCCACTGCGTGGGGCCGTGCCTCGCGCTCGAGCGGAAGGATGCCGCCGAGGTGAGCTGCTTCGGCTCGGGAAGGATCCGCGAGGAACTCGTCGGCAGGTACGGCTCGCCGTTCGCCATCGAGACCGCGCACGTCGCGCTTCGCGACAGCGACGTCGTGGCCAGGGTCATCCGCTCCCTCTTCGACACCGCGCGGCAGTACCGCGAAAGCTTCGATGTCTACGGATCGAAGAAGAGCTTCGAGTGGCAGCTTTGCGAAGGGGAGGAGCCCGTGCTCCACACGGCGAAACTGCCCGAGCCCGAGATTGCCCGGCGGACGGGCGTGCCCGACTTCGCAAGCCGGCTCCCGGAGACGATTCGGGCGTTCACGACCGGCGGCGTCTACGATGCCGACGAGCACCAGCACCTCTCGTTCACGCAAGGGGGCGGCCACGGCGGGAGCCACCCGCACCTCGTGCACGAGTTCGTGACGGCGCTCATCGAGGGCCGCGATCCCTATCCCAACGCGCGGCAGAGCGCAAACTGGACCTGCACGGGATTGCTCGCCCACGAGAGCGCGATGCAGGGCGGCGTGATCCGGAAACTGCCCGAGTGGACGTTTTCCTGACGGCTCGGCTTGGTTCCTTGCTACAGTGGCCGCATGCGAGGATCACCCCGCGCCGCCGTGCGATCGAGCCCGCGGGTCGCCGTCCTGATCGAGGCGTCGAACGCCTACGGCCGGGGGCTGCTCGAGGGGATTCATCGGCATCTCCGCGAGCGCGAGCCGTGGACGATCCTTCTCCCCGAGCACGGTCGCGGAATGCCGCCGCTGGAGATGCTCGCGCGGTGGAAGGGCGACGGCGTCATCGCCCGGATCGAGACACCGGCGATCGCCGCGGCGCTCAAGAACCTGAAGCGCGGCCGTTCGCTGCCGATCGTCGATGTGAGCGCCGGCCGGCTGCTCGCCGGCGTGCCCTACGTGGAGACCGACGACGACGCGATCGCCCGGCTCGCGGCCGCTCATTTCATCGAGCGTGACTTCCGGCACCTTGCCTTTCTTGGTGACGACCGTTTCCGTTGGAGCGCCAACCGACGTGATGCGTTCGTGGCCGCCGCGGGAGACCGATCCGTCGCGGTCTACGAGCCGGCAGCCCGCGGCCGCCGCGGGGCCGCGGAAGAGGAATCCATCGAGGCCTGGCTCGGGGCGCTGCCCAAGCCGGTCGGGCTCTTCGCCTGCTACGACATCCGTGGCCCGCAGGCGATCGAGGCCTGCCGGCGGGCAGAGCTTGCCGTGCCCGACGAGGTTGCGGTGCTCGGCGTCGACGACGACGCGGTGCTCTGCGGCCTCACGAGCCCGCCCCTTTCGAGCGTGATCCCCGACGCCCTCGGCGCGGGACGGCTCGCCGCGGAGCTGCTCGAGGCGATGCTCCGCGGCGAGCGGCTGGAGCGGGACGAATGGCTGCTTCCTCCCGTGGGCATCGCCACGCGTCAAAGCACCGACGTGCTGGCGATCGACGACGACCTGGTCGTCGCCGCGGTGCGACATATCCGCGACCTGGCATGCGCGGGCATCAAGGTGGCCGACGTGGCGCGGGCCCTGGAGCTCAGCCGGCGGGTGCTCGAAAGCAGGTTCCTGCGACGGCTCGGGCATACGCCCCATGAGGAGATCGCCCGCGTGCAGTTTCGCCGCGTCGAACAGCTCCTCGCCGAGACGGATCTTCCGCTGGCCACGATCGCCGCTCGTGCGGGCTTCCGGCATCCGGAGTACATGACCGTCGCCTTCACTCGCCGCTACGGCATGTCGCCGAGCCGCTGGCGACGCGGCCATCTTCACGCCGAACACGCCTCTCCGAGAGCCGAGCACGCGAAACTCAAGCGGGACCAGATCCACGCCGATGGAGCCGACCCCGAGTGACCGCCGGACGGCGGGGCCGGACGCGAGGCCGCACGGCAGCGTGGTGGCCCGGGGCCGGTCAGCGAATCTGCAACTCCGCGGGTCCGAGCGCCCAAATGGTGGGCCGACCGCGACTGGCAAACCCGTCCTGGAGCAGCAACTCGAGCACCGTCGTCACGACACCCCGCCGCCGCAGGGCATCGATCGTGTCGGCCGAGATGCCCAGGGCCCGGATGTCTCCCGCCGAGTCGGGGTCGCCGAACAGCGACGAGAGATCGAGCCCCGGCGCCACGACGGGCCGATGGACGATCGAGTACTTCTCGAGACCGGCCTTTTTCGCCACCACGGCCAGGCAGTCATCCACGCCGCCGATCTCATCCACGAGGCCCGCCTGCTTGGCCTGGGTGCCCGACCACACCCGTCCGCCGGCCAGATCCTGCAGCTTCTCGGCCGAAATCCCTCGCGACTCGCCGACGATCTTGAGAAACCGGCCGTAAAAGTCGTCGATCGTTTTCTGCAGCTTGGCCTCGTCGACGTCGTTCCAGCCCCGGTCGGGTGAGTACGCGAGGGCGGCCTCGTCGAGGGCGACGTTCTCCACGTGCAGCCCGATCCGCTTCATGAGCGAGCCGTAGCTGAACTTGATCGAGAACACGCCGATCGAGCCGGTGAGCGTGCCCCGCTCCGCGTAGACCGGCACGCCGATGCAGCTGACCCAGTAGCCACCGGAGGCGGCCACGTCGCCCATCGACACGACGGTCGGCTTCTTCTCCTTGAGTTCCACCAGCGCCTGGCGGATCGCCTCGCTCGCGGTGCCCGATCCGCCGGGTGAATTGATCCGGATCACGGCCGCCTTGATCTTGTCGTCCTTGACGATCTCCTGGATCGCCTTCACGGTCGGCCCCGAGACGATCTTTCCCGGCGACGGTTGCTTTCCATCGGTGATCGTGCCGGACAGGTGCATCACGGCGATCGAGTTGTCGGCCGCCTTGGCGCCCTTTTCGTTTCCACCCGCCATCACTTTGCCCATCAGCTCGAGGAACGACATCCCGTTGCGGGGCTTCGCTCCGGCCTCGCTCCAGCCCGCCTCGCCACCCACCCAGCGATTCATCGTGGGCTTGAGCGACCCATAGGCCGCCAGTTCGTCGACGAGGCCGCCGGCCAGCGCGTCGGCCGGCAAAAGCA
>CAZONY010000335.1:0-3159 GCA_964581215.1 uncultured Chitinophagaceae bacterium
CTGCTCGACATGAAGCAGCACGAGCGCGGCCTCGGCATGCTGCAGACGGTGGCCCGCGACCACCAGGGCACGCCCGTGGCCCACATGGCCCACATGGCGATCGGCAAGCACCACCTCGAGCAGCGGCAATACCCCGAGGCACTGAACCAATTTCTCCTGCTCTCTCGGCTGCTCGAGCCGAAGCCTGGCGCCGTGCAGTCGCCGCAGGATAAGGAGCTCCACCGCGAGGCGCTCTTCAACGCCGGCTTGGCCAACTACGAGGCGGGGCAATACGCCGCCTGCTTCCCGCTCTTCCGCCGCGTCACCGAGGTGGCCGAGAAGACGCCCTGGGCCAACAAGGCCTATTTCTACATCGGCATGAGCCACTACCAGCTCAAGAACTGGAACAAGGCGATCGACTCCCTCTCGCTCGTCGGCACGGAGGTGGAGGAGGCCGACGGCGACGGCCCCGAGACGCTCGGCCGGATCGAGATCGGCGAGCGGTTCTACGCCAAGATCGACGACGCCGACATCCCGATCATGCGGCGGCTCGGCCAGCCGGTCCGGGCCCGGGTGCAGGTGGCCAGCGGCGACGACGAGACGATCGAGGGGGCGCCCGTGCCCGGCAAGGACAACGAGGTGCTCGCCTCGGCCCCCACGGCCCTCGGCCTCCCCAAGCCCGGTGACGGCGTGCTTCAGATGATCGGCGGCGACGTGCTCACGGTCACCTATGTGGACGACAGCACGGTGGACGGCCAGAAGGGCGTCGCCCGATCGGGCAAGGTCAAGGCCGTGAGCACGGGCGTGGTCGGCTTCTACCTCGGCGACCTCGCGACGCCCGCCTCGGTCGCCTACCCGGGCCAGCCGCAGGTGGTGATGCTTCGCGACGGCGACCTCGACAAGTCGCCCGCCGCCGAGCAGGTCACGCTCACGGTCACGTCCCGCTACAAGGTGGAGGAGGCCGAGAAGAAGGACTCCGACGACCTGCTCGACATCTTCGCCAAGGGAGACGATCAGGAGTCGTGGCGCGACCGCGACAGCGTCACCGTCACGCTCACCGAGGTGGGCGAAGGGCCGGAGATCCGCAGCGGCATGTTCGCCGGCAAGGTGCAGCTCGCGGTCGCCGACGACGGCACGAAGCCCGAGCCGAACGACGCCGTGCTCCACACCCAGGAGCTCGACGAGCTCGTCGTGAAGTACACCGACGCGGTCCACCTCCACGGTGACGAGCCGCGGGAGACCGAAGCGAAGGTGAAGGTGTCGGGCTCCGTGAACTCGGGCGTGTCGGCCGATCAATACGTCGTCTTCGAGGAGCTGCTCAAGTCGCGGAAGGGCGTGGTGGAGGCCGAGGCGCTCGTGGGCCTGGGCGCGATCTACAAAGACATGGGCCTCGACGACCGCGCCGCCCAGCGGGCCCGCGAGTCGCTCGAGCGGGTCGATCCGATCATCGTCAACCGCCAGAAGCTCCCCGGCGAGATCGTCGAGACCGCCTTCCGGCTCAAGTGGGAGAGCGAGCTGCTCAAGGACGACTTCGAGGCGGCCTCGGCCACCTGCCTCGCCTTCAACCGCCTCTACCCCGAGTCGGTGCTCGCCGACCAGGCGCTCATGGCCCTCGGCCGCGGCCTCGTGGACCGGGGCGACTACGTGAAGGCCGTGGCGGCGTTCACGAAGGTGCTCCAGTTGCAAAACCCGATCTCGGCGGCCGAGGCGCAATTCCGCATCGGCGAGGCGCTCCAGAAGGAGGCCGAGCAGAAGGCCGAGGCGGCCGACGCCCACAACAGTAAGTGGGGCAAGCTCGGGCTCAACAAGTCCACCGCGGTACAGAACCTCATGGACCCGGCGATCGCCGCCTACCGTCGCTGCTACGACCTGTTTCCGGAGAGCTCCTTCGCCGCCGAGGCCCTCGGCCGCGTCGTGCGGCACTACGTGGACACCGAGAACTTCGCCCAGGCCTCCGAGCTCCTGCAGAGCGTGTTCAAGGACTACCCCGATGCCGCCTTCCTCGACGACATGCTGATGCTTTGGGCCAACGTCGCCTTCCGGATGGGCGACAACGAATTGGCCAAGGCGAAGCTGCGGCAGCTGGTGTTCGACTATCCGGCGAGCGAGCACCTCGACGAGGCGCAGCGGAAGCTCGCCGGGCTCGAGGGGCAGGCGACGGGAGGCACTCCATGAGCGGTCCTCGACGGCTCACGCTCGGCGCGGCGCTGGTCGCTGCCGTGGCGTCCCTGACGGCGGCGGCGGCCGATCCGGCCGCGTTCGAATCGCGGCGTGCCGCGATCATGAAGTCGATCGAGACGCAGCCGGAGGCGGCGGTGCGGGCACTCGTCGAGGAGGGCATCGCCCTCGCGCAGCCCGCCCAGGCCCTCGCCGCGGCGCGGGAGTGGATGCGGGTGAACCTTCCCAAGGATCCCGCCTTCCTCTATCACGCCGGCCGGGCGGCCGAGCTCTCCGGCGAGTGGGACCGGGCCGTCGTGCTCTATCAGCAGTTCCTGCAGCAGGCCGATCCGAAGTCGGCCCAGGCCGGCGACGCCATCACCGGCGTGTATACGCTCGCGATCCAATACCTCGACGATCCGGCGGCCGCCTTCGCTTTCGGCCGCGGCATGGCGACGAAGCTCGCCGTGAACCCGCGGTTTCGCCAGTTCGACCGGTGGTTTCTCGACACGGCCATCGGCCGCAACGACCGGGCCGCCGTCGCCACGCGGCTTTTGGCGACGGCCAAGTCGGGCGCCACCGCCGATGAGTTTCAAGCGCTTCACGAGGCCGACCTCCGCTGGCTCGTGAGCTCGCTCACCGGCGTGTTCCGCTACGACACGGAGCAGCGGTTCACGCCCGAGTTCGTCGCCGATTGCAAGGCGCTCGCGGCGGCGGTGCCCTTCGACGAGGAGCGCCGGCTCCTGCTCGACTTCCTCGTGTCGGTGAAGGCCTACAACCAGGCGAAGATCGCCGGCCAAGAGGCCGCGCCGCCGCTGGCCGAGGCCAAGGCGCTGCTCGAAAAGTTTCCGCGGCACGCCGTGATGGTGCAGACCGAATGGGCCGGCGGCAACAACGGCCCCTACTACCGCGGCGATCCGAAGAAGTACTGGCCGCACGAACTCGAAGGCAAGCTCGCCCCGATCCGGGCGGCGCTTTCGAAGCTCGCGCCGGCCGAGCAGGCGAATCTCCTCGACTCGTGGG
>CAZONY010000336.1:0-3139 GCA_964581215.1 uncultured Chitinophagaceae bacterium
GTCATCCCGGCCTGGCGGGCGACGTCGCCCGACCGATCCTGGCGGGCCCGCACGCGGCCGATGGCGACCGGATTGACGAACTCGAGGTGACTGGGATTGAAGCAGAGCGTGAGGTGCACGTTCCGGCCGTTGGCGGCCCGGTAGTCGGTGGAATGGCCGAGATGATATTTCACGTCCCCCCGGCCGACGTGAAGCTCAGGATCGAGGTCGGCGAACTCACGGAAGATCTTCTGCGGGCTCTTGCCCATGATGTTGGCCAGCACGTTGAGCCGGCCACGATGGGCCATACCGAGCACGACGTCGCCGATCTCGTGGCCCGCCGCCCGCTCGATCGCCATCTCGAGAAGCGGGATCAGGCTCTCGGAGCCCTCGAGCGAAAAGCTTTTCGCCCCCAGGAACCGCTTCTGGATGAACTCCTCGAAAACGGCCGCCGTGGTCATCTGCCGGTAGATCCGCAGCTGCTGGCGGCGGTCGAGCTGGATGCGATTTTCGCATCCCTCCATCCGCACCTGCAGCCACTGCCGCACCCGCAGGTCGTCCATGTGCATGAACTGCACGCCGATCGACCGGCAGTAGGTGTTCCGCAGCCGCTTGATGATCTGCCGCAGCGACATCGACTGCGGCCCCTCGATCGTGTCGGTCGAGAAGGACCGGTCCATGTCCTCCTCGGTGAGGTGGTAGAAGTCGGGATCGAGTTCGGGGAGGCCGGGCCGTGGACGCCCCAGCGGATCGATCTCCGCCATGAGGTGCCCGCGCACACGGTAGGCCCGCACGAGCTGGTCGACCCGGTCTTGGAGAAACGCCACCCGCTCTTCCCCCTGCGTGCCCTGCGCCACAGGCGGCAGGGGGAGGGGCATCGCCTCGCCCGCCGGAGCCTCGGGAAGCTGAACCGCGCCGTTGGCCACGGCCAGCGCATGCGCCGATGCGATGCCATCCGGGGTCACCAGACGGTCGCCTCGCGGACGAGCGCCGTTTCGACTGCCGGCGGCCGGGCCGGCGGCCTGACCATTGCCCGCGACCAGGTCGGGCACCGGTGCCGCTGCGGCTCCGGCAGCCAACCCGTCGAAGTAGGCCCGCCACTCCGGATCCACGCTGGCCGGATCGCGCTGGTAGTGCTCGAAGAGTTCTTCCAGGAATGCCAGCGAGGCGGTGCCGGCGGAATCGATGCGTTCGAGAATACTCACAGGGGGTTTTCCGTTGGTCACATCGCCAGCAGCAGCCGGCCGGGACTCTGCAGGTAGCCGATCACCTCCTTGAGGAAGCGGGCCGCCAGGGCGCCGTCGATGATCCGGTGGTCGTACGACAGGGAGAGCGGCATCATCAGGCGGGGCTCGACCCGATCCTCATGGACCATCGGCATCTTCCGCGACCGGCCGACGAGGAGGATCGCCACCTCGGGCCAGTTGATGATCGGCGTGGAGTAGGTGCCCCCGATCGCGCCCAGATTGCTGATCGTGAACGTGCCGCCACGCAGATCCTCCAGGCCATACTGGGCGTTCTTCGCCTTGTCGGCCGTCTCGCTGATCGCCTGGGCGATCTGCGGAATCGACATCTGGTCGCAATCGCGGAGCACGGGAACGACCAGGCCGCGGGGTGTGTCCACCGCCAGACCGACGTTCACGTAGTCCTTGTAGACGATCTCGCCCTTCTCCATGTCGATGGAGGCGTTGACCGCGGGGTGAGCACGCAGCGACAAGCTCACCGCCTTGATTACGAAGGCCAACGCCGTGAGCTTCACGTTGCTCTTCGCATACTCCTGGGTGCTCGCCTTCCGCAACTGCTCGAGCTCGGTGACGTCGGCATCGTCGAAATTGGTGAGGTGGGGGATCGTGGAAACGCTCCGCACCATGTTGGTGGCGATCGTCTTCCGCATCCGTGACATCTGCTCACGGCGGATGGGCCCCCAATCGTCGCGCTCGGAGGCCCCCGACGGCCCGCGGGCCCGCGCCGGAGCCGCACTGGCCTGACGGACCGCCGCGATGACGTCCTCACGGATGATCCGGCCGGCCGGGCCGGTACCGCGAACCCGCGCCAAGTCGACACCCAGCTCGCGGGCCAATCGCCGCACGGCCGGACCGGCGGGCTCGACGGCGGACACGGCCGCCACGGCCGGAGGCTCGGCCACGGCGGCAGAGGACGAACGGCCATTTTCGGCGGCCGGCACGGGCGCCGATTCGGCCACCGGCTTCGGGGCGGGAGCGGGAGCGACGCGAACCGGCTCCGGCACCGGCACCGGCGCCGGAACCGGGGCCGGCTTGGACGGAGCTGCGGCAGCCGCCTTAGGCGGCGCTGCTGGCGCTGCCGCCGCTCCAGCGGCATCCAGCATCACCAACGCCTGCCCGACCTTGACGGTGTCGCCCTTCTTGACGAGCACCTCGGCGATCCGCCCGCCGGGTGGACAGGGCACCTCGATGACGGCCTTGTCGGTCTCGACCTCCAGCAGGGCCTGCCCAGGCTTCACCACGTCTCCCGCGGACACGAACACCGTGACGACGTCACCGGAGGCGATATTTTCGCCGAGATCGGGCAGCTTGAATTCTGTGGCCATGAGAGGTGTCGAAAGGTTTCCTGGGGAACTGGGAACACGCCGGTCGGCGTCGGCCGGTCAGGCGAGCGATGCATCGATCTTGTCGGGGTCCACGCCGAGCTTCCGGATCGCCGCGGCGACCACGTCGGCGCCGATCGCCCCGGCAGCAGCCAGCCGCGACAAGGCGCCGATCGCGATGCACTCCGCATCGACCTCGAAATGGCGCCGCAACGGACCACGCGTCTCGCTGCGGCCGAAGCCGTCGGTCCCGAGGGCGAATAGCCCGCCGGGAATCCAGGGGTCGAGCTGTTCCGGCACCGCCCTCACGTGATCGCTGGCCGCGACAAACACCCCCTCCTCGCCGGCAAACTGCGTCTCCAGATAGCTGACACGGGGCGCGACCTCCGGATGAAGCATGTTCCAACGCCGGCATTCCTGGGCCTCGCGACGCAGCTCCTTCCAGCTCGTGACGCTCCACACGCTGCTGGAAACACCCCAGTGCTCCGCCAGAAGATCGGCGGCCCGGATCACCTCGCGCAGGATGGCACCCGAGCCGAGGAGTTGCACCCGCGGCGACTTGCCCCCCTTCTTCCCTCCCTTGGCCCCGGCCGC
>CAZONY010000337.1:0-3120 GCA_964581215.1 uncultured Chitinophagaceae bacterium
AGGCGGCCATCGGGGAATACCTGGCCGCGACCGGCTCGGCCTGGCGGCGGTAGTCGCCGCGGCTGAAGTACTTCTCCAGCCAGACATACGCCACGATGAAGAAGTAACGGCTCCCCATCTCGCGGATCTTGAGCTTCGCGACGCCCGTCCGGCGGTTGCGCCACGTGATCGGCATCGTGGTCCAGGAATAGCCCCGGACGATCGCCTTGAGCGGCAGTTCGACCGTGAGGTTGAAGTGCGGTGAGAGGAATGGCCGGCAGCCCTCGATCACTTCGCGGCGGTAGGCCTTGAAGGCGTTCGTCGTGTCGTTGAGGCCGATCCCAAAGACCGTGCGGATGAAGAGATTCGCCATCCGGTTGATCACATACTTGATCCGCGGATAGTCGATGACGCCGCCGCCACGGACGAATCGGCTTCCAAAGACGCAGTCGTGCCCTTCCTGGAGTAGCCGCCAGTAGCGCACCACGTCGCGGCAGTCGTCACTCTCGTCGGCCATCATGATCACGACGGCGTCGGCGGTCATGGCGTCGAGCCCGCACTGGATCGCCCGGCCGAAGCCATGGAGCCCCTCGTTTCGAAGCGGCACGACGTTCGGAATCCGCGTCGCGACCTCGCGCAGGATATCGAAGGTGCCGTCCCGGCTGCCATCATCGACGACGATGATCTCGTGATCGATTCCGTGGAGCCGAAGCTCCACGTGGAGGTGCTCGATGGTCGAAGCGATACAGCCCGCCTCGTCACGGGCCGGGATCACGACCGCAAGTTTTTCGAGAGCCAGTTGGGGGACGGGCATGGTGATCAACGCGCCGTCAGACGGCGACGTGATCGAGCCAATCGGCATGGGCTGCGGCATGGTCGGCGATCTCCTCGAAGATGCAGTGTGCGTCTCGCTCCGGCTTCCATTGATATTCGGCCGTGGCCCGGGAGTGGTCGAGCACCAGCCAGGGCACGTCGTAGGGACGTGCCTCACCCGATGCCGTCACGGCATGGCGGCCGAGCCGTTCCGCGCACCACCGGGAGAGCTGCGCCAGCGATGTCGCCGACGCCGGACCTCCGGACACGTTGAGCACGACGGGGTGCGACTGGGAGGCGGTGATCTGCATGACGACGAGCCGGGCGAGGTCGGCCGGATGGAGGCAGTCGCGTACCTGGAGGCCCCGGCCGCCGAAGCCGATGTAGGAGAGCGGTCGCCGCCCGGCCCACGAGTGGATCCACCACGAGAAGATGCCCTGGTCGGCCCGGCCGAACTGGCCTGCTCCGGCAAGCACACCGCAGCGGTCGATGAACAGCGGCGTGCCGGCCCGGGCGGCATAGTCGATGGCGAGGGCCTCGGAGGCGAGCTTCGTCGCGCCGTAGAGCGAGACCGGGCCGACGGTCGAAAAGATCTCGTCGATGCCGGTGGCCTGTGCGCCGGCCGGCAAGATGGCGCCCGCGGCGATCCGATAGCCTTCGTCGTGGACCGCCAGCGGCAGCGCCGTGAGCCCGGCGATCGAATAGACGCGGCTTGTGCTGATCATCACGAAGCCGGCCCCGGACCGTGCGGCCGCCTCGAGCAGGTTCACGGTACCGAGCAGATTGTGCTCCACGAGCTGGCGGGAAGTCACGCCTCGGCCCGGAGAGGCGGTGGTGCCGGCGAGGACGCTCGGCTCTGCGGCGGCATCGACGATCCAGTCCATCCGGCCGAGTGCATCGACGTCGGACTGGCAGCGGACGTCACCATGCACGAACGACACGCCCATCCGTCGCAGGCCGTCGCGATTGGACTCGCTTCCGGCCCGTCGCAGGTTGTCGAAGGCCACGACCTCGATGCCCGGGAGGTGTTCGACGAGGGCTCGGCACAGCGCGTTGCCGACGAATCCCAGCCCCCCCGTGACGACGCAGCGCATCAAGCCACCTTCTTGAGATCCGGCGCCGACTCGCGGCGAAGCCATGCATCGACGATCTGGTCGAATGTCTCCGCCAGCGAGGTCCGTGGGCTCCAGCCGGGGTAGTCATGCTGCATCCGCCGCAGGTCGGAGTAGTAACAGATGTGGTCGCCCGCGCGGGCGTTCTCGTCGTAGACCCACCGCATCGGCCGGCCGCTCCTGGCCTCGGCCATCGCGAAGGCCTCCAGGATGGAGCAACTGTTCGCTTTCCCGCCGCCGATGTTGTAGACGGCGGCCGGCCGTGGGGCGTCGATGAATCGTGCGATGAAGGCTGCGACGTCGGCGGCATGGATGTTGTCGCGGACCTGCTTGCCCTGATACCCGAAGACGCGGTACTCGCGGCCTTCGAGGTTGCACTTGACGAGGTAGCTCAAAAAGCCATGCAGCTCGACGCCGGAGTGGGATGGCCCGGTAAGGCACCCGCCCCGCAGGCAGCAGGTGGGCATGCCGAAGTAACGGCCATATTCCTGCACCATGATGTCGGCGGCGACTTTCGAAGCGCCGAAGAGAGAGTGCTTGCTGGCGTCGATGCGGAACGTCTCGGGGATGCCGTGTTCATAGGTGGGGTCGGCGTAGTCCCAGCGGGTGGCGAGCTCGGCCCGTGGGATTTCATTGGGAGCGTCGCCGTAGACCTTGTTGGTGCTCATGTGGATGAAGGGGGACTCGGGCACCGCCCGCCGTGCCGCCTCCAGCAGGGAATCGCCGCCGCCCGATCGTGGGAAGGCTGGGCCGCCGCGTGGACGATCGCCGCCGGCCGGAGCGTCGCGAGCAGCGCCAGCACGCCCGCCCGGTCGCGGATGTCGAGTTCGTGGTGGGTGAACGAGCGCAGCGATGAGGCAAGTTGCTGCTGGTTCCAGCGCGTGTCACCGGCAGGACCGAAGAAGGCGGCGCGTTGGTTGTTGTCGACGCCGTGCACATGCCAACCGAGCGCGTCGAAGTGCCGCGCCACCTCGCTGCCGATGAGACCCGATGAGCCAGTGACGAGAATGGTGCGAGGCATGGCTGGACCTGGGGGCGTGTTTTCACCCGGCCGATCGGGGGAGAGTTTGTACCTCCGGCGTTTCCGCCGCTGCAATCGCATTCTGTGGCGGAGCGGAGCGGGTTTTTCGCTCGGGGAAGCCGATGCGTCGCCCGTCGTGCGACGTTCGTGCCGAGCCCAGCGGGCTCTTGCAAATCTCCGTCGCGGTCACGACAA
>CAZONY010000338.1:0-3114 GCA_964581215.1 uncultured Chitinophagaceae bacterium
TGCACGTCTCCCGGCTCACCACCACCGACTTGATCCGCGTGAGATCCCCCTCGAGCGAGTCGGGGAAGAGCCGGTAGAGCGTTTCGCAGACGACGAAGCCGAGGATCGCGTCGCCCAGAAACTCGAGCCGCTCGTTGGAGGCCAGCCGGTGCTGGGCCCCGGAGGCATGCGTGAGCGCCGCCACGAGGAGGGAAGGGTCGCGAAAGGCGTAGTCCAGCCGCCGCTGGCACTCCGCAACGTCGATCGTAAACTCCTGCACCGTCGGCACTTCCTTCCGATCTGCCAGCTCGCTTCCCGCCGCGGGAAAAACACGGGGCCCCCGGCGGCCAGTCAACACGAACGCCCCGCCCGAACCCTCGGCCGAGATCGGGCGTACAGAGTCCGTTTGCCCATGAACGACCCCACCCGCGCCGCCACCCCGATCGACAACGACCCGGGCCTCAGGCAGGCTTAGGAACAGTTCCCGGTCGACCAGCTCGTCGCGGAGCCTGCTGTTGAAGCTCTCCGCGTAGCCGTTCTCCCAAGGACTCGCCGTCTGGATGTACAGCGTGCGGACACACGCCGTCGGCAGACGTCGGGCACGAGGATTCTCTCACAAGACCCGGCTCAAGATTTGGGGCGGGGTCATCCACGACGAACCCTCGGATTCAAACCACCATGAAACAGCAACGCTGGATCGCCACCGCCCTTTGCACCGTCGGGCTCATCTCGGCATACGCCCATGCCGCGGATCAGAAAACGGGGGCCGCCCCCGCCGTGGTTCTGACCGAAGCCGGCCAGGCCCTGGAGGCGAGATACGCGGCCACGCAGACCGCCCTCAAGGCGGAGATCGAGGCGGCGCTCCCCAAGCTCGACGATGACAAACTCGCCGCATGGCTGCAGGCCATCCAAGCAGAGGAGGGACCGGAGAAGGAGGCCGTGGCCACAGCGAAGGAAGGTGTGAAGTTGCAGGGAGCAGAAGGCCGGCTCCGGCAGATGGAAGAGAATCTGAAATACGGCCCTCAAACGCTCGAGGACGCGGAGGCCGAACTGGCGCGGGCCAGGGCACGCGGAGAGGAGGATCCGGAAAAAGCGAAGTTGTTGAAGACCTGGGAAGGCTTCCTCGCAAGCCGGCAGAAGGACGTCGATCAACTCAAGGCGGGAATCGAGAAGGCCAAGCTCGACGTCGAAGATGCCAAGACCAAGTTGCCTGCCGCCATCAAAGCCGCAGAAGCCGCCAAGCGGGTCCATGAGAAGGCATTGGCTGCCACGTGGCAGGCGATGGATGCACTGGGCGCCAATGGCATCCTGTCCGGTAGCCGGCTCGACACCAAGCTGGCCAGGTATGTGATCCTCAAGGACGCAACCCCTCGCGGTCTTGCGGAGTTCGCCCAGCAGAGCCCGGAGCACGAGAAGCTCGTCGAGCAGCTCCTCGCCAATGACGCTTTGATGATCCAGATGCTCGTTGCCGACGGCGCGCCCGGCGGCACATACGGCCAGGCGATGAAGATCTACACCGATATCCAAAAAGCCAGCCCCAAGGCGAAAGAGGGCGTCTTCCAACGGCTCGCGGTGGCGGTCAGCCTCGCTCACGCGGTGCCTGTGCCGAAGCGGAGCATCGCTTCGGCTGGGATCGAGCAAGTTGCAGAAACGTGCAAGGAAGCTTCCGTGGGCAATAACGCTTCCGGGTTCATCGATCCGGTGAAGCGGTATCTGAGCTACGAGAAATGGTGCGAGGCCGGCGAGCTCCAGCAGGGGTTCAAGGATCTCAGTGTCTGGAATCTGATCAGGGTCGTGGATACCGCCGATCCCGATGAGATGCTGGTGTGGGCTCGCCAGATGCTCCACACCCTCCGGCCGGATTGCATTCCGAACGATGGCGACACCTTGGTGTTCGTGAATATTGTCGACAAGGAGATCGCATACGGCAGCGGTGGCGTGAAGGACGATCTTCCTGAGCGGCACTTCATGCAAAACATCCTGGCCAACGGCGGAATCTGCGGACGCCGCGGGTTCTTTGGCCGATTCGTGCTTCAGGCGTTCGGCGTGCCGAGCACGGAACGGGTGGAGCCCGGTCACTCGACCATCACGCTCTGGCATCCGAGCGGATGGCAAACCAGACTCGGCGGCAATTGGGGCAAGTCCAATCGCGGTTTTTATTCAAAAATGGGAGGGGGTGGCGGAGGCTATGGTGCGGATGTCAATTTCCTGACGAGCAGCCAGGCTCGTGAAGATGAAACCGCCTACATGAAGGTCAAGCGCGCCCAATGGATCGCCTCGCTCATGGGTGAGCCTTGGAAGCCGGGCCTCATTACCTACAGCGGCAAAAACCCTGGCCCCGCGGCACTCAAAAAGGGTGAGGTGGCGAAGCCCTCCACATGGAGTGATCTGGCACTGCATGAGCAACGCCGCATCATCGCCCAGCTCGAGGCTTCGAAAACGAAGTCCTCCACGACCTCATCCGTCGCCAAGACGGAACCATGCGCCACGGGTCGGGTGACCGTCGATGGCAAAGGCGTCATTACGATCCCCTCGGCTGCGTGCAGCAGCCCGACTGAAAGCAAGCGAAGCCTCTACAAGGGTGGGCAATCCGATCTGATCGTGTTCGTGAACAACAAGGCCGGCGACACGCTGCTCCATCTCTCGCGATACGCGAAGGAAGGGGACGCATTTGAATACACCTTCGATGCGCCGAAGGCTGGGACATACCGGCTCGTCGCCGACATCGCGGTGCCCAAACCCAACCAGAAGCTTGTTGCCGCGGCCAATGGAGGCTCGGCCGTGGAAATGGCCCTGCCCTACACGATCGGCCTCTGGGGCAAGACTGACCCGGTGGACATGGATCTGAAAGCCGGCAAGAACGTTTTGAAATTCCACGGCCCGGCCCGTGCGACGTTCGGACAGTTCACGCTGACGCCGGTGAACTGAAGCCCATCCATCCAATCCCAAGCATGACAATGAAATCTGCCATGCTCGCCATCATGGCGATTGTGTGTTCCGTGTCGGCTGTCGCCGACGAGAAACCCAAGCCCATGAAGGTCTTTGTCTTCGCGGGCCAATCCAACATGACGGGCATGGCTCGCACCCACACTCTGGAGCACATCAAAATGTCTCCCGAGACCGCCAGGGAATTCG
>CAZONY010000339.1:0-3102 GCA_964581215.1 uncultured Chitinophagaceae bacterium
ATTACACGTTCGGCGTCAACTGCAAGCAGAAGTTCAGCCGGTCGCACGCCCACCTCTTCCACTTCGTGAAGGATCCGCTCGCCTTCACGTTCAATCTCGACGCCATCCGCGTGCCCTCGGCCCGGGAACTGGTCTACAACGACAAGCGGGCCAACTCGAAGGGGCGGCTGCCTGACGACACCTGGATCCTCCGCCCGCAGGACCTGCCCGAAGGCTTCGTCGCCGACGGCGATACGTGGTATTTCCCCAGGGTGTGCGGCACGTTCAAGGAGCGGTCGGGCTGGCACGGCTGCCAGATGCCCGAGCAACTGCTCGGGCGGATCATTCGCGCCTGCAGCCATGAGGGCGATCTCGTGCTCGATCCCTTCGGCGGCAGCGGCACCACGCTCGCGGTGGCGAAGAAGCTCGGGCGGTCGTATCTCGGCTTCGAGCTTTCCGAGGCCTACGCGGCGCGGATCGAGGAGCGGCTGGCGGGGATCGCCGTGGGCGACCCGCTCGACGGCGCCCCCGAGCCGCTCAAGAGCGTGCCGGCCACGAAAGACGGCCGACGCCTGCGGCGGTAGGCGGGCCAAAAACATGTGGCGCTGGCTTCAGCCGGCGAATGCGGCCGCCTTGGCAGGCTCGAGACCGCCCCACAGGTGCCCTTGCCCCGCCTCGACGCCCCCTGCTTGAATCCCCGCCCCCCGGCCCCACTCCCGACAGGTGCCCCATGAAATATGGCCTCAACCTCCTCCTCTGGAGCGATCGCATGCACGACGGCATGGCACCCGTCGTGGAGAAGGTGAAGGCCCTCGGTTACGACGGCGTCGAGATCCCGATGTTCGAGCTCAACGAGTCGCTCTACCGGCAGTGGGCTGGGCGGCTCGATGCGATCGGGCTCGAGCGGACGGCGGTCACGGTGCGGGGGGCGGGCGACAATCCCATCAGCCCCTCGGCGTCCGTGCGGGCCGCGGCCGTGGACGCCATGAGGCGCACGCTCGACTGCTGCCGGGCGGCCGGCGTGAAACTGCTCGTCGGCCCCACCCACTCGGCGATCGGCGAGTTCACCGGCAAGGGACCGACCGAGGATGAGTTTCGCTGGGGCGTCGAGACGATGCGGAAGGTGGCCGACCATGCCGCGCAGGCGGGCGTGACGATCGCCACGGAGTATCTCAACCGCTTCGAAAACTACTTTCTCACGAGCGTCGAGCAGACGGTGCGGTTCGTGCAGGCGGTCGATCATCCGCACGTGCGGATGATGTACGACACGTTCCACGCCAACATCGAGGAGAAAGACATCCCCGCCGCGATCCGCGCGGCCGCTCCCTGGACGGTGCTCGTGCACGTCTCCGAGAACGACCGGAGCATTCCCGGCACCGGCCATGTCCACTGGGACGACACGTTCGACGCCCTGCGCGACGTGAAGTACGACGGCTGGATGGTGGTGGAGGCCTTCGGGCTGGCGTTGCCCAACGTGGCGGCGGCGACGAAGATCTGGCGAAAGATGTTTCCCTCCGAGGACCAACTCGCCGCCGACGCCCTGGCCTTCATGAAGCGGCACGTCGGAAGACGCATGGATGGAAGGTGATGGTTCGCCCCTGTGGCGCACGCTTCGGCCTGCGAATCCGGAAATCACCAGATGGCAAAAAACCCTTCTCCGCCTGCCGGCTTCGCCGCTCCGCCCGCCGATGGCGGCCTGTCGATCGACAGGCTCGCGCAGGCGTTCGCGGCGATGATGGGCACGGCCGACCCCTACGCCGAGACGCCCGCCGAGGCGACGGTCGTCCGGGTCGATGCCTCGCCGGATCTCGACGAAACCTTCGCCGCGATGGACGACGACGATGCTTCCAGCCGGGTGAGCCCGCTGACGATCCTGGAGGCCCTGCTCTTCGTGGGCCTGCCGGGCGGCAAGCCGATCACGAGCCGCAGGGTGGCCGCGCTGATGCGGGGCGTGCGGCCGCAGGAGGTGGACGAACTGGCCGACGAACTGCGGCGCCGCTATCAGGCCGACAACTGCCCCTACGAGGTGGCGCCGGTCGATGCCGGCTGGGTGATGCGGCTGCGGCCGGAATTTCGCCAGTTCGGCACGGTCGTCGAGTCGCGGGTGCGGCAGGTGCGGCTCGACGGCGAGTCGCTCGAAGTGCTGGCGGCGGTGGCGTGGAACCAGCCGGTGGCCCGCGACCGGCTGGTGGAGTTGGGCTGCGACGCCCGGCCCTCGACGCTGCGCATCCTGGTGCGCCGCGGGCTCTTGGAGATGGTGCGGGAGGGCGACGACGGCGAGCCGTGCTACCAGACGACGCCGAAGTTCCTGGAGGTGTTTCGGGTCGAGCGGATCGAAGATCTCCCGTCGCCCAACGATCCACCGGGCTGATGCTATCCGCGGCCGCCATGGCAGGCTAAAGCCTGTCTGCCATGTCCTTCCTCACCCACTCGATCGCCGCCTCGCGGCTGGTGATCGCGCCGTCGAGCTGCCGCGCCCGCAGGGCGGCGAGCAGGGCGCCCACGGCCTTTCCCTCGGGCACTCCCGCCGCCAGCAGGTCGCGGCCGGTCAGAAGCGGCGGCGGATTGAGTTCATGCGGCGGCCGCGCAAGCTGCGTGGTCACCCACGCCGCGGCCGCGGCGGTGCCCCGGCCGCCATCGGCCCGGGCCCGGAGCAGGTCGGCCAGCAGAAACGCGTCGTCGTGGGCCAGCCAGGGCTGCACCTGCGACCACGGCCGCTGCGCCAGCGCATCGGCGTCGCCATGCCCCACCGCCGTCACGGCCTCCAGCAGCCATGTGGCGAGGTTCACGTCGCGATTGGAGAGCCGCAGCCGGCTGGCCGCGGCGCGGAGCGGCCCGGCGCCGGCACCCTCGAAGAGGCCCGCCAAGGCCGTGCCCAGTTCCGGTTCGTCGAGGGCCTCGATGATCGTCGCGGCGGCGGCCCAGCGGTCGGCCGCCCGGTGCTGGGCGTCGCCCTGCTCCGCGGCCGGCGCCACCTCCGGCAGGATCTCCCGGGCGAGGCCTGTCTCGTCGAGCAGGGCGAGCGCCCGGCGAGCGCCGGGCCGCGTCACCATCGCCCGCAGTTCGGCGGCGATCCGCTCCGCGCTCACGGTCGTGACCAGGTGCCGCATGGCCTCGATCGCC
>CAZONY010000340.1:0-3089 GCA_964581215.1 uncultured Chitinophagaceae bacterium
CCTTCTTCAGGCTCTCGGCATCGGTGCCGATCATGTTGACGAAGCTGGTGAGCTTCTCGGCCTGATGCTCCTCGACCTCCTCCTCGATCTTCTTGAGGAGCTTGGCGAGCTTCTCATCGGCCGACCGGGCAAACACCATCACCACCGGCCGCTGTCCCATCTTGCAGCGATAGCAGAGCGATCGGCCGTCCTCGACGCCGTCGTCGGGATTGCCGGTGACCTTCGTGACCGTGAAGGCGCCCACCACCTCGCCTACCTGCGGGCCGCTGGTCATCTCGGAGGAGGCCGCCGAGGCCAATCCGAGCACGACCGCCATCGCCACCATAAAACGCGCTGAACGCATGGAAGAAACTCCTGAAGTTGCATTGTGCGGGCCGGGCCTCATGAGCCCGCGCCGCACCATCGACCGCCCTGTGCAGCCGTCGCACCTCACGACGACCGCGCCATCCTTGCGACCGCGATGCTACCGCAGGTACGATTTCCCGGGCAACTTTGTGCATGACATCGGGTTCACACGGCGGAAAAGCAGCCATGGGACGATTTTTCGGCAGGGTCACGACCGGCGGCGGCATGCGGGCCGTGTGGTACACGTTCAAGAAGGCCCGCGAGGCGGGGGGCGTGTGGTCCCTGTGGAAGGCGATGCGTTCCAAGAACGCCTGCAAGACCTGCGCGCTGGGCATGGGCGGGCAGGCCGGCGGCATGGTCAACGAGGCCGGCCACTTCCCGGAGGTCTGCAAGAAGTCTTTTCAGGCGATGGTCGCCGACATGCAGGGGGGGGTGAAGCCGGCCTTCTTCACCACCTATTCGATCCCGCAGCTGCGGCGGTTTTCGCCCCGCGAGATGGAGCACGCCGGCCGCCTCGTGCAGCCGGTGATCCTCGAAAAGGGCGCGCAGCACTACCGGCCGATCGACTGGGCCGAGGCGATGGATCGGATCGCCGCGAAGCTGAAACAGTCGGCACCGGACGAGACCTTCTTCTATTTCAGTGGCCGGTCGAGCAACGAGGCGGGCTTCCTGCTGCAGCTCTTCGCCCGGCTCTACGGCACCAATCACGTCAATAACTGTTCCTACTACTGCCACCAGGCCAGCGGCGTGGGGTTGGCCAGCGTCATCGGCACCGGGGCGGGCACGATTTCGCTCGACGACATGGAGCAGTCGGATTTCGTGATGCTCATCGGCGGCAACCCGGCGAGCAACCACCCCAGGATGATGCGGACGCTCATGATGGTCCGTCGCCAGGGCGGGAAAGTCGTGGTCGTCAATCCGATCATCGAGACGGGGCTCGTGAACTTCTCCGTGCCGAGCGACCCGTGGGCGCTGTTCTTCGGCGCCGAAATTGCAAGCACCTACGTGCAGCCGCATGTCGGGGGCGATCTGGCCCTCGTCTATGGCCTCATGAAGCGGCTTCGGGAACTGCATGCCGAGCAGCCGCGGAACGCCGCCGGCGAGCTGGTGGTGGACGAGGAGTTCTTGCTTCGGCACGCCACTGGATGGCCCGAGTTGGCCGCCCGGCTCGACGCCCTCGCCTGGGACGAGATCGTGGAAAAGTCGGGCGTGCCCTGGAGCCGGATCGACGACATGGCCAGGCAGTATGCCGCCGCGCGACGGGCCGTCTTCACCTGGACGATGGGCGTCACGCACCATCTCCACGGGGCCGCCACGGTGCAGGCGATCGCCAGCCTGGCCCTCATGCGCCGTATGGTGGGGCGGCCGGGCGCGGGCCTGCAGCCGATCCGCGGCCACTCCAACATCCAGGGCATGGGCACGGTCGGCGTCACCCCGACCCTCAAGAAGGCGATCTTCGAGCGGCTCGAGAGCACGCTCGCCGTGAAGCTGCCGACCGCGAAGGGCTACGACACGCTCGAATGCCTCGACGCGGCGGATCAGGGGAAAATGCGGTTCGCCCTCTGCCTCGGCGGCAATCTCTGGGGAGCGAGCCCCGATGCGACCTATGCCGAGCGGGCGATGGGGAAGATCGACATGGTCGTCTCCATGAACACCTCGCTCAACACCGGCCACGCCGGCGGCCTCGGCAGCGAGGCGACGATCATCCTCCCCGTGCTCGCCCGCGACGAGGAGCCCGAACCCTCCACGCAGGAGAGCATGTTCAGCTACATCCGGCTTTCCGACGGGGGCACGCCGCGACACGTGGGCCCGCGGGCGGAGGTGGAGATCATCGCCGACCTGGCCCGCCGCGTGCTCGGCGACGCGGGGCCGATCGACTGGCGGGGCATGGCCCACACGAGCACCATCCGGCAGACGATCGCGAAAGTCGTGCCGGGGCTCGAGCAGATCGCCGACATCGACCGCACGAAGAAGGAATTTTCGATTCCCGGCCGAGCCATCGACAAGCCGGCGTTTCCGACCGCGGACGGGCGGGCGGCGCTCTTCGTGCACGAGCTCCCCGCGGCCCCGACGGGCCTGCAGCTGATGACCATCCGGAGCGAGGGGCAGTTCAACACCGTCGTCTAGGAGGATCTCTACCGGAACCAGACGCGGCGGGACATCGTGATGATGCACCCCGACGACATCGCGAGGCTCGGGCTCACGGCCGGGGGCCGGTGCCGGATCAGAAGCACCGCGGGCGAGATGCGAAACCAGGTCGTGTCGGCCTTCGACCAGATCCGGGCCGGCAACGTGGCGATGTATTACCCCGAATCGAACGTGCTCGTGCCGAAGTCGGCCGACCCGCTCTCGCGGACGCCGGCCTACAAGAGCATCGCCGTGGAAGTAATGCCGGACGATGGCATCGTGAGCGTGAATATCCCGAAGCCCGAACTTATCGCCGCCGGCACGCCGCGTGACAAGATGAACCAGTGCGGGTGAGGGCAGTCGACCTGTTCACTCCGGCTTCGGGCTCCCCGTACCCCGTCGCCGGACGTTCGCTGCGCCCATCCTGGGCTCCGCTCACTCGGACCTGGCTGCGCTTTCGGCATCCATGCCTGCGCTTGCCAGCTACGCCGGCTCTCGGAGTACCGTGAGCCCGAAGCCTCGTCAAGCGTGGGGACTGCCGGGCTGGATGCCCGGCGTACGTGAGCGAACGGAGGTTCGCCAAGAAACCCGAGGCCAGGATGGCGAGGGGTTTCGTG
>CAZONY010000341.1:0-1528 GCA_964581215.1 uncultured Chitinophagaceae bacterium
TATTTGTGCGTGGTTTCGGTCGCTTTTTGGTTGCAAATCGGTGGATTTCTGCCACAATGCTGGTCGCAAGGATCCAGTATCGTGCAAAACCACGAACGCCGCGGTCGCCTCACCGACATCATTCGTGTCCAGGGCTTTGCCGCCCTGGATGAGCTCGTGCGCGAGCTGGGCGTGTCTGAATCGACAGTGCGGCGCGACCTCGACGCACTCGAGGAACAGGGCGTCGCGCGGCGAACCCACGGCGGCGTCCTCTACTCCGGCGGTCTCCCGCGGCTGGCGGAATTCGATGACCGCCAGCCGGCCAACTGGGCGGCCAAGCGGGCCATCGCGGCGCGGGCCGCCGAGATCATCGACGACGGCGAGACCGTGCTGCTCGACGGCGGCACGACCACCTACGAGGTGGCCCGGCTGCTCGTCGGCCGCTCGCTGCAGGTCGTCACCAACAGCCTGCCCGTCGCCAACCTCTTCGCCTCCGAGGCCCGCACCGACCTCGTGCTCCTCGGCGGCTACGTCTCGCCGCGAACGGGCGTCTGCCTGGGCCCCTACGCCAACGAGCTGCTCGGCCGCCTGCACGTGACCACGACCGTGCTCTCGGCGGCCGGCATCGCCGAGGAAGGCCTCTTCAACGCCCACCTGCTGCTGGCCGAAACGGAACAGGCCATGCTCCGCGCCGCCGGCCGCTGCATCGTCGTCGCCGACAGTTCGAAGTTCGGCCGCAAGAGTCTCACGCTCGTCGCCGGTCTCGACGCGGTCAACGCGGTCGTCTCGGACGACGGCCTGTCGGCGGCATGGCGCGACTTCGTCACCCGCAGCGGTCCGCAGCTGCTGATCGCCGCCGTGGAGCCCGCCGCCGAGCCCGCCCCCACTCGCCCCATCCGCACCCGTGAGGCCACCTCGTCATGAGCACCGCCACGCTGCCCCGCCCCGCTTTTGCCGCTCCCGCCGGCCTCGACCGCGCGCAGGTCGAGCGGGTCGTCCGGGAAATCATGCTCCGCTCGCGCGGCACACCCCCGTCGCAGGCCGCCCTGCGGGACGCCGCCCCGAAGCTCGTCGTCAGCATCTCGGCCCGCCATTGCCACCTCACCGACGAGCACGTCGAGCGGCTCTTCGGCCCGGGCGAGAAGCTGAAGCCGATGAAGGACCTCTACCAGGACGGCTTCTACGCCGCCGAGCAGACCGTCATGCTCGTCGGCCCCAAGCGGAAGATGCTGCCGACCGTGCGGGTGCTCGGCCCCACGCGCAAGGCATCGCAGGTGGAGCTCGCCTTCACCGACGGCATCTCGCTGGGCATCGACCTCCCGGTGCGGCCCAGCGGCAAGATCGCCGGCACCCCGGGCTGCGTGCTCGTGGGCCCCGCGGGGGCGATCGAACTCGCCGAGGGGGTCATCCGGGCCGAGCGGCACGTGCACATGAGCTTCGCCGACGCCGAGCACTTCGGCGTCAAGGATGGCGACCGGATGAGCCTGCTCATCAAGGGCGCCTGCAGCACCGTCTTTCGCGACCTGCTCGTGCGGGCCGATGCCACGAG
>CAZONY010000341.1:1538-1778 GCA_964581215.1 uncultured Chitinophagaceae bacterium
CACCGACGAGGGCAACGCGGCCGACCTGGACCACGCGGAGAGCGTCGAACTGATGAAACAGTAATCGCAGCGTCCCGTGGGGCGGGCTTCAGCCTGCCGACGGGCCACAGCACAACGACCGTCTTGCCGGCGCGTGCCGGCGCGGTCGGCGGGGCATCGGCCCCGCAGGACGATTGGTGGATGAACAGGAGCAGTGCAACAGATGGCGCAGAACGTCGAAGCCCTCGGCATGATCGAGGT
>CAZONY010000341.1:1896-2355 GCA_964581215.1 uncultured Chitinophagaceae bacterium
CGCGGGTGCGGCGGCGGCCGGCCGGATCGGTGACGTGGTGAGTGTGCAGGTGATCGCGCGGCCGCATGAAGACATCAAGGTCGTTCTGCCCTAGTCGCGTGCCGGGCGGCTGATGGTCGGCCGTCCGGATCGGTTCGGTTTTTCCACTTCTTTCACAGGAACAGTTCATGAACACGGCAATCGGACTTCTGGAAACCAAGGGGCTCGTCGGCCTCATCGAGGCGACCGACGCGATGGCCAAGGCGGCCAACGTGAAGGTGCTCAAGCGGGTCAGCATCGGCAACGCCCTCGTGGCGACGGTCGTGCAGGGTGACGTGGGCAGCGTGCGGGCGGCCGTCGAGGCCGGTGCCACCGCGGCCCAGCAGGTCGGCGAGCTCGTCGCCAGCCACGTGATCCCGCGCCCGGCCGAGAGCCTCGTCACGGCCTTCTTCAGTTGAATTCGGTGCAGCTGAATCCCGG
>CAZONY010000341.1:2365-3057 GCA_964581215.1 uncultured Chitinophagaceae bacterium
ACTCGCTCGTTGCCGCCTTCTTCGCGTGAACGAGATGAAGATCCTCGTCGCAAATCTCGGCTCCACGAGCTTCAAGTATCGCCTCTTCGACCTGCCCGAGAGGGCGGAATCGACGGAGGCGGAACGCGAACTCGCGCGGGGCGGCGTCGAACGCATCGGGGCGGCCGAGAGCCGCGTCTATGCCTCGGCCGGCTCCACCAAGCTGGAGACCGTCATGCCCGTTCCGGATCATGCCGTCGCCCTGCAGGCGGCCCTGGAGCAGCTGACGGCCCAGGGGGGCCCCTTGAAGAGCGTCGAGGACGTGGCGGCGGTGGGCTTCAAGGCGGTGCACGGCGGCCGCGTGAGCGGCGTCGTGCGGGTCGGGCCCGACGTGCTCGCGGCGATGGAGGAGATGGCGGCGGTGGCTCCGGCCCACAACCCGCCCTACGTGAAGGCGATGCGGCTCCTCGGCGAACGGCTGCCGCGGGTTCCGCTCGTGGCCGCGTTCGAGACGGGCTTCCATGCCACCATCCCCGACCGCAACGCCCTCTACGCGGTGCCGACGGAATGGGTGGAGAAGCATCTCGTGCGACGGTGGGGCTTCCATGGCGCGAGCCATCGGTTCGTGGCGACACGCCTGGCCGAACTCGTGCCGGGGAAGCGGCCCCTGCGGGCGATCTCCTGCCACCTCGGCGGATCGAGCAGCGTCTGCT
>CAZONY010000342.1:0-3047 GCA_964581215.1 uncultured Chitinophagaceae bacterium
GCCGCCGGCAGAGTCCCCAGCGCGCTGGCGGGAAGACGGCCCAGGAGTGCGGACCCGCGCGCGAGCACGAGGCCGGCCTCGCTCCGCGCCGCCGACAACGCGAACGGGGCCAGTTCCCGCAGCCTTTGTTGCACGAACCCGGTCACGGCCGGATCGCCGCTGAAGAGGACGAGCGCCTGCGCGTGGAAGCGGTCGAGCGTCACCGCCACGCCCCCCGTCACCCGTCTGGTCTGCAGTGGTCGCAGGCCGGCGGGGCCGATCTCCCAGCCGCGGTGGGACTCGGGCACGCCGGGAACGAGAATCGTGAGGGGCGTCGCCTCGTCGGGCACGTCGCCATGGTAGTGGCGGGCCACGATCTGCGACCCCTGCACGCACCGCCACGCGAGCACGAGCCGTGCCCGCGACGCCTCGAGCACCGCGGCCTGCACCTCGGGATCGCTCGCCTGGGCGGATGCCGAGAAACGCTCCGCGGCCCCCCAGGGCTCGACCAGTTTCAGTCGCAGGTTCATCGCCTGCGCCGCCACGGCCCGGGTGCGCGACTCCTCGTCGCTGCCGTCGATCCTCCGGGACGATGAAAACAGGATGCCGCGGGCGCCCGCCGCCACGACCGCCGTGGCCGTCAGCGACAGGCTCGTGGGATCCACGGCCAGTCCGCCACCACCGATCCCTGAGAGCGCGGCCGCCTGCCGCGCGGTGCGGGGATCGAGTTCGGTGCCGATGGTCGCGAGGAAGGGCGTGCCGGGCCGCATCAGCCGGCGCCTCTCCCGCAGCCACGTCTGGTAGTCGAGAAGTTCGAGGCTCGTGCCCAGTACGGTCCGCCGAGCGACGAGCATGTCGACGTGCCGCGACACCGAATACAGGCCGGACTCGGCCGAACCGATCAACGGTCGGCCGCCACGCTGGTCGCAGGCCCGCACCCGCCGCCCGCGTTCAGACAGGTCCTCCGCGTCCCGTTCCGACAACCCCTCGCCCATGTCCCACATGAGGACGCGATCCCAGTTGCTGGAGAAGACCGGCAGCGCTGTCGGATCGCGGATGTCCACGTCGGGCAGGGCCGGCGGCGGGCAGATGATCCAGAGGTTCGCCCGCCGTGCCTCCTCGATGAGATCGCCCGAGGCGGGTTCCCGCAGCCGGACACAGTTGAACCCGAGGGCCGCGATGCGGTCGAGGGGCTCGCCGTTGTAGTCGAGCGCGCGCGGAAAGAAGGGCAGGCCGGCCACCTCCAGAACACCCCGGTTCAGGCCGCTGGCAGGATCGGCAGAGGGCCGGGCCGCCGGGGCGGGCGCCGCCTCGGTATCGGTGGCGGCCGCAGGTCGGACGGCCGGATCGCGGGATGTCCGTCCGGTGACGGTCGCGGTGTCGATCACTCCCTCCACGCGGAGGTCGTCGATGGCGACGTCGTAGCGGCCGGGCACCGAATAGAGTTCCAGCACGACGTGCGTCACCACCGCGCCGGCGAGTTCCCCGCGGGGGCCGTGCTCGGCCCGCAGCGCCGGCAGCCTGCGTCGCAGGGCGTCGGGCACGCCGCCGACCCGGAGTTTTTGCCAACGTCCGATCTCGTCCGACATCGTGCCGGGAATGAGCAACTCGACTGGCCGCCCCCCCTGAGCCGACGGGAAATCGGGCAGCTGCACCCGCAATGAAAACCGGATGTCTGGGCGGGAAGCCCGCACCCAGACGGACGCTTCGAGCTCGTCGATCGCCGCGGCCCGGCCGATCGGCATCTCGAGCGCGAGCCTCGTGCCGGTGGAAGCATCGGCAACGAACCGCTCGCAGGCGGCCCCGCGGTGGGGGCCGGCCGCGGTTCGCTCGTGCGTGATCACCCGCGGCAAGGCATCCGAATCGGCGAGCGTCCAGGTCGTCGTGGCACCGTCGCAGTCATCCTCCACGACCGCGCCGCCGGCGTCGATCGACGAGCCAATTGCGGCGCAGCAGGCGACGAGGAACGCCGTGAGGCCGCGGATCGGCGCGGTGTGGGAAGGCGATGCTCGCATGCCGGATCCGAAGGGACGTCGGGAGGATTCCGGCTTGTACCAACCGTCGTGGCGGCGGCTCCAGACCATCGGGAGCCGATTTTTGCCGAAATTGCCCCCTTTGCCGCATCTCCCGACACCAGGGGGCCGATAGTACCATTGAGGTCATGAAGCGTCCTTCGAGCGTGGTATGAGCGAACGGATTCCCACCACCGCCGAAGAAGCCGCGGCCCGGCTCCTCGACCTCGACCTGGTCGATCCCGCCCAGATGGATCGTGTCTGGGGCGAACTTGGTGGGAGACGAGTCCCCATGGAGGCGTTCCTCGCGGCGCTGCTCCGCCGGGAACTGCTCACCCGCTATCAGGTGGAGCGGATGCTCCGCGGGGATAGCCATGGCTTCTTTTATGGGCGTTCGAAGGTGCTCTACCAGGTCGGAGCCGGCTCGTTCGCCCGGGTGTTCCGCGCCGTGGACCGTGACACGGGAGCCATCCATGCGGTCAAGGTGCTGCGGAACCGGTATTCCAACGACGCTGCGCGGTGTGCCGCCTTCCACCGCGAGGGCACGATGGGCCGCATGCTCGATCATCCCCATATCGTGAAGATCGAAGATGTGGGGCAGGAGCACGGCTTCAGTTTCATCACGATGGAGTTCGTCGAGGGGCAAAACCTGCGCGAATTGATCCGCCTCCGTGGAGCGTTGGACGTGCCCCGCGGCCTCGAACTGGTCGGTCAACTGGCCTCGGCGCTCGAATACGCCCACGGCAAGGGCGTGACGCACCGGGATCTCAAGGCCTCGAACGTGCTCGTCTCGTTGGCGGGCGATGCCAAGCTCGTGGACTTCGGCCTGGCGGGCATCGCGGGAGCGAGTGCCGGCGTTGAGCAGCCACGGACGATCGACTACGCGACCCTCGAAAAGGTGGCCGGCACGCGGAACGACTCCGTGCGGTGCGACATCTACTTCCTGGGAACCCTGGCTTACCTCGCCTTTTCCGGCACGTCGGCCCTGCGCGAATCGCGCGACCGGGCGGTGCGGGGCGATCCGCAGCGGTTCCTGTCGGCGGTGCCGCTTGGCGA
>CAZONY010000343.1:0-2103 GCA_964581215.1 uncultured Chitinophagaceae bacterium
TATGCCGATTCCAACGGCTTCCAAAAGGACGGCGACACCTGGCAGTGGATCTGGCGCGACTGGGTGGTGAAGGCGCTCAACGACGACATGCCGTTCGACCAATTTTCGATCGAGCAACTGGCAGGCGACCTGCTGCCATCGCCGACGACCGACCAGCGGATCGCCACCGGCTTCAACCGCAACCACGTGCTCAACGGCGAGGGGGGAGCGATCGAGGAGGAGCAACGATTCAACAACCTCTTCGACCGCGTGGATACGACCAGCACCACGTGGCTCGGGCTGACGATGGCCTGCGCCCAATGCCACGACCACAAGTACGACCCGCTGACCCGCACCGACTATTACGGCCTGCTCGACACCTTCAATCGCGTGCCCGAGACGGGCAGGCCGACTCGGTATTCCTCCAGAATCTACGCCTCGCCGCCGGTGCTGGAGCTGCCCACCGCGGAGAACGAACGACGGCTGGCCGAGCTCGAGGCGGAGATGAAATCGCAGGAGGCGGCTGCGAAGCCCGTCGCCGATGCGGTCTACGAATCGTGGAAGCTCGGCCTCTACGCCGACGGGACGCCGGCCGACGGAGAGGAACTGCCGCGCACGCTGCCGCCGCTCCTGCTCAAGCCGGAGCAGGAGCGGACCGCCGAGGAGCAGAAGGAGATCGACGACGAACTGCGGGCGTTCTTCGACGCCAAGGTGAAGAACAAGGTGATGGGAAAGTTGCCGCAGGTCGAGCGGTACGAGGCGGCCAAGCGCGCCCATGCCAACTACAAGGCGGACCAGATCCCGCGGCCGATGGTGATGAGCGACGACAAGCCGCGCGAGACGCGGATCCTCGACCGGGGTGACTATCTTTCGCCGATCGGCGACACGGTGACGTTCCTTCCGCCCGCCGTGCTGCCGCCGCTGCCCGAGGGAGCTCCGCAAAACCGTCTCGGGCTCGCACAGTGGCTCTTCCGGCCCGACCATCCGCTCACCGCGCGGGTGCAGGTAAACCGGATGTGGCAGCAGTTCTTCGGCACGGGGCTCGTGAAGACGACCGAAGACATGGGCGTGCAGAGCGAGTATCCCTTGCACCTCCACCTGCTCGACTGGCTGGCCGTCGAGTTCCGCGAGCAGGGCTGGAGCCAGAAGCGGATGCACCGACTGCTCGTCACCAGCGCCACCTACCGGCAGTCGAGCCGGGTGACGCCCGCGCACCTGGCCAAGGATCCGGAGAACCGGCTCCACGCCCGGTCCGCACGGTTCCGGATGCCGTCGATGGTGCTCCGCGACGTGGCCCTGGCGGCGGCGGAAATCATCGATCTCCGCATCGGCGGTCAGCCGGTCTATCCCTACCAGCCCGATCAGATCTGGGAGGCCTTGGCGATCACGGAGGAGCGGGATTTCACCTATCCCGCCTCGCGCGGCGCCGACCTGTATCGCCGCAGCCTCTATACATTTTGGCGGCGGACGGTGAGCCCGGCGAACATGTTCGACACCGCCAACCGGCAGACCTGCTCCGTGCGGGCGAGCCGCACCAGTACGCCGCTGCACGCCCTGACCACCCTGAACGACCCCACGTGGGTCGAGGCCGCCCGGGTGCTCGCGGAGAAGAGCATGCAGCGGGCCGCCGATCTCGACGGCCGGCTGACCCACGCCTTCCGCCGCGTCGTCTGCCGCTCCCCGACCGCCGCCGACCTCGACGTGCTGCGCCGGATGCACGCCCGGCAGCTCGACGTCTACGCGGCGGCCCCGGATGCGGCGCAGCAGCTGCTCGCGGTCGGCGAGAGCCCGCGCGATCGCGCGCTCGACCCGGCCGAGCACGCCGCCCTGGCCAGCGTCTGCCTGGCGATCTTCAACCTCGACGAAGCGCTGACGCGGGAGTAGCCAATGAACGATCTGCATCGCGAAAACCTCGCCCGGGTGACCCGCCGCCGGCTGTTCGGCTCGGCCGGCATGGGCATCGGCTCGGTGGCGCTGGCCGCGCTCGTGCAGCGTGACGCCACGGCTGCCGCGGCTGCCGCCGGCATGCCGGGGCTGCCCGGCCTGCCGCATCACGCGCCGAAGGCCAGGCGGGTGGTGATGCTCTGGCAGGGGGGCGGGCCTTCGCATGTGGACCTCTTCGAT
>CAZONY010000343.1:2216-3046 GCA_964581215.1 uncultured Chitinophagaceae bacterium
CTCGACGATGTCGAGCGGTTACGCCAAGTGGCCGGTCGTCTCGCCCATCAAGCCGTTCAAGCCATACGGCCGCAGCGGCCTGGAGATGAGCGAGATGCTGCCGAACATCGGGGGGCTCGCCGACGACCTGTGCGTCGTGAGGAGCATGCATACCGAGGCCGTGAACCACGCGCCGGGCGTGACGTTTTTCCTCACCGGGGCCCAGGTGCCCGGCCGGCCGAGCATGGGCGCGTGGATGAGCTACGGCCTGGGCAGCGAGACCGAGGACCTGCCGGCGTTCGTGGTGATGACGTCCTCCGACAAGGCAAAGACCTGCGGACAGCTCTTCTTCGATTACTACTGGGGCAGCGGGTTCCTGCCGAGCCGGTTTCAGGGCGTCCGCTTCCGCAACACGGGCGATCCGGTGCCTTACCTCGCGAATCCCGCCGGGATCAGCCGCGCGGCCCGCCGGGCGCTGCTCGACGACCTGGCCGCGATGAACGCGGCGCACCTGGCCGACTACGGCGATCCCGAGATCGACACCCGGATCGCGCAGTACGAAATGGCCTACCGCATGCAGGCCAGCGTGCCGGACCTCGTGGACTTCTCCGACGAGCCGCAGCACGTCATCGACCGCTACGGCCCCGACGTGCGGACGAAGGGCACGTTCGCCTACAACTGCCTGATCGCGCGGCGGCTCCTGGAGCGGGGCACGCGGTTCGTGCAGCTCATGCATGCCGGCTGGGATCAGCACAACAACCTCTTCCACCACCTCGCGGTGCAGTGCAAAGACACTGACGCCCCGACGGCGGCGCTCGTGCAGGACCTCAAGGATCGGGGGCTGCTCGACG
>CAZONY010000344.1:0-3043 GCA_964581215.1 uncultured Chitinophagaceae bacterium
ACGTGGCCCAGGTCTTCATGGGGATGCGGATCCAGTGCGCCCAGTGCCACAACCACCCCTTCGACCGCTGGACGATGGACGATTACTACGGCTTCGCCGCCTTCTTCAAGCAGATCGCCCGCAAGCGCGGGGCGGATCCGCGGGAGACGATCGTCTTCGATTCCGGGGCGGGCGAGATGAAGCACCCCGTGACCGGGGCGGCGGTGTCTCCGAAGTTCCTCGGTGGCGAGTCGCCGAAGGTGAGCACCGACGATCGCCGGGAGGCCCTCGCCGCCTGGATGACCTCGTCCGACAATCCCTACTTCGCCAGGCACGTGGCCAACATTGTCTGGACGCATTTTTTTGGCCGCGGCATCGTGCACGAGCCGGACGACGCGCGGGTGAGCAACCCGCCCTCCAACGGGCCGCTGCTCGACGAACTCGGCCGGCGCCTGGTCGCGACCGGCTGGGACTTCCGGGCCCTCGTCCGCGACATCGTGAGCTCGCAGACCTACCAGCGGTCGTGTGCGGTGAACGACACCAACAAGCTCGACGACACCAATTTTTCCCATGCGGCGGTGCGGCGGATTCGGGCCGAGGTGCTGCTCGACGTGCTGGCGGAGGTGACCGGGACGAAGAACAAGTTTCCGGGGCTGCCGTCGGGGGCCAGGGCGGTGCAGGTGGCCGACGGTCGGACGACCACCTATTTCCTCACCACCTTCGGGCGGGCGACCCGGGAGAGCGTGTGCAGCTGTGCCGTGAAGATGGATCCCAACCTCTCGCAAGCCCTGCACCTGCTCAACGGCGACGCCGCCAACGACCGCATCAGGCAGGGGGGATTGGTGGCGGCGTGGATCAAGGACGGCAAGCCCGACGCCGAGATCGTCGAGCAGCTCTTCGTCCGCTGCTACGGCCGCCTGCCCACCGACGAGGAGCGGACCGAGACGGTGGCCACCGTGGCCGCCGCCGGCGACCGCGGGCAGGCCCTGGAAGACGTCTTCTGGGCCCTGCTCAATTCGCCGGAATTCATGTTCAACCACTGATCCCCGTTGACCGCGATTCGAGCGTCTCATGGCCGTACGAACGACGAAGGCGAAGGGGGTCGGCGAACGCTCGAGGAGCACTGGGCCGCTTCGGCCCACGGCGACGAGACTTTTGCCGCCCCCGAGCCGGCCATCACCAACGATGGGAGGTGCCGTTTCGATTGTCTGCATGTGGGCGTCTATCACCTGTGCTGCCGAGGCACCGCTCACGTTCGAGGAGCACGTGCTGCCGGTGTTTCGCGAGAAGTGCTGCAGCTGCCACAACGCCGACAAGCAGTCGGGCGGGCTCGACCTCACGTCGTACGGCCGAGCCATGGCCGGCGGCTCATCGGGCGAGGTGATCGCGCCGGGCGACCACGAGGGCTCCTACCTCTGGCAGCTGGCCAGCCACGCCTCCGAGCCGAAGATGCCGCCGCAGGCCGACCGCATCCCCGATGCCATGCTCGACACGCTGGCGAAATGGATCGCCGGCGGGGCGATCGAACGCAAGGGCGGGGCGCCCGTCGCCAAGAAGGCGGCCGTGTCGCTCGCCCTCGACCCGCAGGCCGTGCTGGCCCCCGACGGCCCGCCCGTGGAGCCGCCGCGGCTGTCGCTCGAGGTGGCCACGCATGCGGCCCGGCCGCTGGCGATCACGGCGCTGGCGGCGTCGCCCAACGGGGCGGTGGCGGCTGTCGGCGGCCGGGGGCAGGTGCTGCTCTACGACACGGGGACGCTCGACTTCCGCGGCGTGCTGCCCTTTCCGGAAGGGGATGTGAAGACGCTGCGGTTCTCGCGCACCGCGAAGCTGCTCGTGGCCGGCGGCGGCGTGGGGGCGAAGAGTGGTCGCGTGGTCGTATGGGACGTCGCCGCCGCGAAGCGGGTGACGGAGCTCGGAGACGAGTTCGACGAGGTGCTCGCGGCCGACGTCACGGCCGATCAGCGGGTCGTGGCCCTCGGCGGGCCGCAGAAGGTGGTGCGGCTTGTCCGCACGGGCGACGGGCAGATCGAGGCCGAGATTCGCAAGCACACCGACTGGATCACGGCGGTCGAGTTTTCGCCGAATGGCCGGATGCTCGCCACGGGCGACCGGGCCGGGAACGCGTTTCTCTGGGAGACGCGGGGCGCCCGCGAGGACGCCGTCCTCAAGGGGCACGGTGGCGGCATCACGGCGGTGGCGTGGCGCGGCGACGGCGAGCTGCTCGCCACGGCCTGCGACGACGGCAAGATCCGTCTCTGGAACCGTCGCACGGGCGACAAGATAAAGGAATGGGACGCCCACGCCGGTGGCGTGCAGGGCGTCACCTGGCTCGCGGACGGCCGGCTCGTCAGCTGTGGCCGCGACAAGAGAGCGGTGCTCTGGAAAGGCGATGGCGGAAAAGAACGTGAGTTTCCCCTGCTCTCCGAGATCGGTCTCCGGGTGGCGGTCACGAGCGACCGGCAGCGGCTGCTGGTGGGCGACTTCGCGGGCACGCTCTCCGTGTTTGCCATCGACAAGGGCGAACTCGTCGGCACGCCCGACACGAATCCACCGCGGCTTGAAGAGCGACTGAAGATGGCCGAAGCGACCTTCAACGAGATCGCCGCCGTAGAAAAAACCGCCGCCCAAAAAGTCGCTGCCAGCGCCACCACCATGCAGGTGGCGGAATCGCAGGTGGCGGAGGCGCAAAAGGCGGTCGAGGAAGCGAAGAAGGCACTCGAGGCCTGCACCGCCGAGCTCGAGGCGGTGCAGGCGAAACACGCCGCCGCCACCCAGCAGGTCGAACGCTGGAAGAAGGAGCTCGAGTTCTCCACCTCGTTGCGACATCGGGACTGACTTCACCGACGCGACCAACGCTCCAAACTCAGACAGGGAGGCGAGGGGGTCGGCGAACGCTCGCGGAGCATTGGGCGTATCCTCGCCCGCGACGCGACTTTTGCCGCCCCCGAGCCGGCGATAGCCAGAGGCCGCATTCGCAGACTGAAGCCTGCGTTCCATGGGCAGACAGGGAGGCGAGGGGGTCGGCGAACGCTCGCGGAGCATTGGGCGTATCCTCGCCCGCGAC
>CAZONY010000345.1:0-3042 GCA_964581215.1 uncultured Chitinophagaceae bacterium
CTCGTGCGCGATCGGCGGCATCGCTGGCACCCACTGGGCGGCCGAGCCGATGGAGGATCACCGTGACGGTGTCGCAAACACAGAAGGGTTTGTCGCGAAAAAAGATGTTTGTGGTGTAAGATGTTGTAAAAGGGCGGGAATCTGGTTTCCTCGCTCACCCATTCGCGAGATTCAAATCATGAGGAGCAGCGGCATTTTCCTTCCGGTGTGCAGCGATTCATGGACCGTGTCTTCTCGTCGTCCGTCTTCTGTCAGCGTTCTCTGGAAGACGGGCTCGAACGTGGTTTCCTGCACGAGGCCGATGCGGGCGGCGTTTACGATGGTCGAACTGCTGGTCGTGATCGCGATCATCGGGGTGCTCGTCGCCTTGCTGTTGCCTGCCGTTCAGGCGGCACGGGAGTCGTCCCGACGAATAGGCTGCGTCAACAACTTGAAACAACTCGCCCTCGCCGCTCATTCCTATCACGACGCCAGAGGAAGATTGCCGCCCTCGACCAAGTTGGATGGAGGGACATGGAATGGCTCGAATAATAATGGCTTTCCTCAGTGGGGATGGGCCGCCTTACAGGCTCCCTACATGGAAATGCAGGCCGAATATGACAGCATGGGGGTCGAGAGCGCGGCATCACTGAACACGCTGAGGAGTAGTCCCGCGAGCTACCCTGGCTATTCGAATGTGGCGTCGAAAAATTTTCCACAATTTCTGTGTGGAAGCGATGCGACATCCAGGAAAAATACCAAGCCAGGGCACGGCGTCACATTGAACGTCACAAACGGTCGGGGATATAGCAACTACGCTGCATGCTACGGGCAAGGAGCTCGATATCAAGTAAATACGGCGGCGATTGATGAGGTGGAGAGGCGTCATTCGCCGATGCCCACTGACTACGGCCACAGTCTTGCGGACATCATTGACGGTACTTCCAAAACGTTCCTGCTTGGTGAAGTCCGTCTCGGCGGCCGCTTCGATACTCCCGGCCAATGGCGATGGTGTTCATGGATCGGGGCAAACGGTGTGCCGGGCAACGGCGGGAGTCAGATCGATGTCCTTCGCTCGACCAAGCTCCCGTTAAACCCAGTGACGGAAGCTGACTGGCAAAGCGGTTTCTCAAGCGCCCACCCCGGCGGCGGCTTCTTTGCGTTGTGCGACGGGTCCGTCCGTTTTATCGCAGACACCATCGAGTTTCGGGCGGGCTCATCATTTAGTTCGCCGCAAAACTACGGGATCTACCAAAAGCTAGGCGACCGGCGTGACGGGCAGCCACTCGGAAACTTTTAACGTGGGGGCGAGGGAAGTGAACCGATTGCAGGCGGGTGGTTTTGCCATGGCCGTGCTTGCCGCGACCCTTGTCGGGTGCGGAGCGAAGCAGGAGATTCCGACGGCGGCCGTGACCGGCACGATCACGGTCAACGGGCAGTCGCGAGCGGGGGTGGTCGTGCATTTTGAGCCAGAGGCGAAGATACGCCCGTCTGCGGCGGAGACCGACGCCCAGGGGCGGTATGCGGCCCGGTTCACCACATCGCAGTCTGGCGTGGCCCTCGGCCCCTGTGTCGTCAAGTTCTCGATTCTGGACGCATACGGCTTGAAAAATCTGTTGCCCGAAGAGTTTCATGCCAGGGCGGCCGAGAATCCGGCTCTGCGGCTGACCATCAAGAAGCAGGGCGCCGTCTTCAACTACGACATCCCCTTCAGTGGCCCGCTGCCTTGAACGAGCGGGTGCGGTTCCCTTGAGACGACTCGCGCTGGCGGCGGTAGTCGCCGGGGGCCGTGCCCACCTCGCGGCGGAAGACCTCGCAGAGCCGAATGGCGTTGCCGAAGCCGGCATCCCTGGCGATCTCCGCCATCGACCGCTTCGTCTCGGTGAGGAGCCGCTTGGCACGCTCGATCCGCACCCGTCGGATTTCGGCGGCAATTGGCCTCGCGAGAGACGCCCGAAACCGACGCTGGAGGGTCCGCAACTCCGTGACCATGGCACGGGCCACGTGGGCTGGAGCAATCGGCTTGTGGCAATTGGTCGCGATGAAGGCCAGCGCCGCCGCGATCAGTTCGTCATCGACGGCGAAGAAGTCGGTGGACTCGCGGACGACGAGGCCCCGGGGTGGCACGAGGATCGGGCCGGGGGGCGGTCGCTGGCCATCCATGAGCCTGTCGAGTAGCCGGGCGGCCTCATACCCGATGCGGGTGAATCCCGCCTCGACGCTGGTGAGCGTCGGCCGCAGGTGCTCGCAGTAAACCTCTTCGTTTTGGCCTCCCGTCACCGCCACATCGGCCGGCACCCGCCAGCCTCGATTGTGACATGCCTGCACGACTAGGCGGGCGCAGGCGTCGTTCCCGACATAGACACCGATGGACGGCTCCCAACGGTCCATCCACGAGTGAATCGTGCGCTGGGTGCGTCGCCAGCCGCCGAGCGACTGCGGGGTGTCTTGGCCAACGGCCGCCTCCAGGCACGGAAATCCGGCGGCGGCGATCGTACGATTGAAGGCATCGACCTCGGTCTGCTGTGCCCGCCCGCGATCGGTCCGCAGGCACGCGAACCGGATGAATCCGCGGGAGAGCAGATGCTCGGCATGGAGCCGGCCGATGGCGGCATGGTCGCCATGCACGCTCGGCACCACCCGCCACGCTGGCGAGGCAACCCACACGTTAACGACGGGCACCCCGAGCCGGGCTGCCCGACGGGCGAGTTTCGTCGTGGCCCGGGCGATGATGCCGTCATAGGGGAGGCTGCCGTTCGGCCGCGGCGGCAGCGTGGCATCGGCATACTCGTCGATGATCGAATACCAGCCGTGCTCGATGGCGTACTGCTGCGTGCCGGCGAGCATGTCGACATGCCGCTTGAGCGGGACGTCGATACCGAGCATCACGGCCACGCGACGCGGGGCTGGCATCGAGAGTTCCTGCCGAGGGGTTGTCCTACGAACGAAAGTATATGTCGCGGAAAGCGAGATTGCATGCCGGGGCAACAGGGCCGGATCAACCCGCACGCGGGCCACCGCCTAGTGACGCTACACCTTAAACAGGGCCCCCGACTGTCCAAC
>CAZONY010000346.1:0-1408 GCA_964581215.1 uncultured Chitinophagaceae bacterium
CGGCGACGATGGTGCGGATGTACTTGCACCGCGGCGTGAGTTCGATCCCGAGCAGCGCCTCGACGGCATGGTGCCAGGCCACGTTGTTGGCGATCGGGGAGATGTAGTTCATCCGGTCGGTCACCGTCACGTATTGGTTGAACGTGAGGTGCTCGCCGATTTTCTCGAAGCCCGAGTGGAGGTATCCCATCTCCGGCAGCGCATCGACCACCCGCTCTCCCTCGAGCTTGAGCACGAGACGGAGCGTCGTATGGGTGGCAGGGTGCTGCGGGCCGAAATTGAGCGTCCAGAGATAGTCTTCGCTCCGCGCGCCAGCCTCGGGGCTGCGGTTCGTGACGTCGAATTCGGCGGGGGCGATCGACATGGGCTAGCTGTGTTCCCGGGTGATGACGGGGAAGTTGTGGCGTTCGCCGCGGCCCTGCAGCGGGTAGTCCTTCCGGAGCGGGTGGGCGGTGAACTCCTCGGGCATCACGAGGCGGCGGAGGTCGGGGTGGCCCTCGAAGCGGATGCCGAAGAGATCCCAGACCTCGCGTTCCAACCAATTGGCCCCTTCCCAGAGCGGCACGACGCTGCGGACGCTCGGCTGCGGATCATCGACGAACACGCGGACGGTCAGCCGCCCGTTGGTGGTCGTGTTCGCCAGCAGGTAGACCAGGCCGTAGCGATGCTTCGCGCCGGGATAGTCGAGGTAATCGACGCAGGTGACATCGACGAGCAGGTCGAAGCCCTGGTCCTTCAGGAAGGCCAGCGCCTCGAACGCCCGTGGCTCGGGCATCACGCCCCGGCTTTGTCCACGGTGGGCCGAGGACGTCACGGCCGTGAACCGTGCCGTCAGCGAGGCGATGACGTCGTCGATGGCTGAGGGGAGGTCGGGCATGTCGGGGAGGGGCCAGGTCAAGAGCGAGGCGTCGCGGCGGCGGCGAGTTCCCGCTGCAGCAGAGGATTTCGGGAGGCGTCGATCGTGAGCGGGGCGGCGATCTCCACGAGCGCCCGCTTCGTCTGCTGCCGCTGGCGGGTGTCGAACTCGCGGCCGGTGATCGTACCCTCCCGCTGGATCTTGTCCTGGAGATCGATGATCGCCTGGATGAGCTGCTCGGGCCGCGGCGGGCAGCCGGGCACGTACATATCGACCGGGATGAAGCGGTCGATGCCCTGCACGACGGCATAGGTGTCGAACACGCCGCCGGTGCTCGCGCACGCCCCCATCGAGATGCACCACTTGGGCTCGTGCATCTGCTGCCAGATCCGCTGGAGCACGGGGAGCATTTTCATGACGACACGGCCGGCTACGATCATGAGATCGCACTGCCGGGGGCTGAACCGGAACACCTCGGCCCCGAACCGGGCGAGGTCGTGCTTGCTTGCGCCCGTCGCCATCAGTTCGATGCCGCAGCAGGCGGTGGCGAAG
>CAZONY010000346.1:1460-3036 GCA_964581215.1 uncultured Chitinophagaceae bacterium
TTCTTGCGGCACCAATTCGCCAGCGCGTCGAGCTTGCTGACGACGACGTTTTCCGGCAGTTCGAGATCGCTTACCGCCATCGGAACACCCCCTTTCTCCAGTCGTAGGCGAATCCGACGATCACCAACGCGGTGAACAGCATCGCGCCCGCGAAGACGAGGCCGCGGCCCGAGATGAGCCCGCCATCCACGGCGGCGTCGATCCCGGCCCGGGAGCGGCTCGCGACGGCCCATGGGTAAAGAAAGAGCAGTTCCACGTCGAAGACGAGAAACGTGATCGCTACCAGGTGGAAGCGCACGTCGAATCGTCGCCGGGTGTCGTGGACGGGGTCCATGCCGCTCTCGTAGGGCATCTCCTTGACGGCGCCCTTCCGTTTCGGTCCGACGAGTTCGGCGAAGGTCACGAGCCCGACCGATACAGCCGCCGCGATGACGACGAACAGGAGGACGGGAAGGATGGCGTCCATGGCGGCCGGTGGGTGCAGGGGCGTCTGGGGGCTCGAGTCGAAAAATCGGCCGCAGGACGGCACTTCGTGAAATTCGTCACGAAGTTTTCGTCCAAAAAAGCCGGGGGCCCAGAAGGCCTCCGGCCGACCGTCATAACCGCACCAGTTATACAGACCGGCGGGGCGGTGGACGAGTCGGAATTCGGAACAGGCCGCTTGACCCCGCGCATCCGGCGGGGCGGCCGGGGGAAAGAAATCGGCCCCGTTTGGTAGGGTGGGAGCGATGTCCGACTCGATGGCCACCCTCGCCGACCTCGTGCGCCGCCCGAGCGTGAACCCGATGGGCCGCGACGTGTCGGGGCCCGAATACCTCGAGGGGCGGGTGGCCGAGCACCTCATCCACCGGCTGACCGAGGCCGGGCTGCCCTGCATCCGGCAGACGGTGGCCCCCGGACGCGACAACGTGTTCGCGAGACTGGAGGCGACCGTTGCCGGTGCCCCGGTGATCCTTTGGGACGCCCATCAGGATACGGTGCCCGCCGACGGCATGACGATCGATCCGTTCACCCCGCTGGTTCGCGACGGCAGGCTTTACGGACGTGGGGCGTGCGACGTGAAGGGGGGCATGGCGGCGATGCTCGTGGCGATCGATCGACTCCGAGCGTCCGGCGCTTCCCGATTCGCGACCGTTCTCTTCGCGGCGACCGTCAACGAGGAGTTCGGATTCTCCGGAGCGAAGGCGGTGGCGCGGCTGTGGGCCGGTGGCGAGGCGGCGTCCGCGACCGATGCGGCGGCCCGGGCATTCGTCGGTCCGCCCCCGGCGGCCGCGATCATCGCCGAGCCGACCGAGCTCGACATCGTCACCCAGCACAAAGGTGCCGTGCGGTGGCGGATCCGCGTTCACGGTCGGGCCTGCCACAGCGCGTTTCCCGAACGCGGGCAGAATGCGATCTATCCCGCCGGCCGGGTGATCCTGGCGGTCGAAGCGCTTGCCCGCGAGTTGCTCGAGAGAAACTCAGGGCATCCCTGCGGTCCGCCGACGCTCAGTCTGGGCACGATCCGCGGCGGGAGCGGCGTGAACCTCGTGCCCGATCTGTGCGTGCTCGAGATCGAGCGCCGCGTGCTGCCCGG
>CAZONY010000347.1:0-3027 GCA_964581215.1 uncultured Chitinophagaceae bacterium
CTCGGGCCTCGTGAGCCCGATGATCGCTGCGTCGGGCACCTTCAAGGGAACGCTCGATAGTCCAAGCGACGCGAGCCCCGGCGCGGGCTCGCCCGGCGGCGTCACGGCAACCTATGGCTTCAACAAGGGCACCGCCAGTTTCCGCGTGACCTCCGCGCGACTGGCAAACGTCCGCGACCGCGTGATCGCGGTCGATTACGCCATCGACTCCGCGAACAAGGTGGTGGTGCAGGCTGTCCGTGGCTTCAATCCCGGCCGCCTGAAACTCGATCTCGGCTATCGGGTGGGCGGCGACGGCGTGCCCGGCCTCTCCGGCGTGCTGACGCTCGCCCAGCCGAAGCTCGGCAGGACGGACTCGTTCAACGTCACCGCCACGCTCGTCGCACCGGGCATGCCCAGGCGCGAGGGCTACGCGTCGGCGACGGCCGGCAAGGCCACTGTCGGCGGCGAGCCAGCCGCGATCGCCATCGGCACCGACGGAACGGCGTGGGTCGCCAACCCCGCCATCAATTCCGTCCAGCGACTCGTGCGGCAGGCCGGCGCGTGGACCGTCGCCGACACGGTCGCGGTCGGAAATGGCGCCAAGGCGATCGCCGTCGCCCCCGACGGCTCCGCCTGGGTCGCGAATGCCGACGACAACACCGTGCAGCAGATCGTGAAGCATGACGGTGTCTGGACGGCGCTCGCGCCCGTCGCGGTCGCGGCGGACCCCTCGGGTATCGCCGCCGCCAAGGATGGCGCCGTCTGGGTCGCGAGTTCCAGCATGCACGTCGTCCAGCGGCTTGCCTTCGTGAACGATGCTCCTTTCGTCACGGCAACCCTCCCGGTCGGCACAGGCCCCACGGCGCTCACCATCGCCAAGGATGGCGCGATCTGGGTTGCGAGCGCCACGGCGAGCACCATCCAGCGGATCTCGCTGGTGCGTGGCGGCTGGCAGGCTGACCGGCCGATCGCCGTCGGCACGAGTCCTTCCTCGATCTCGGCCGCTGCCGACGGTTCGCTCTGGGTCGCGAGCGCTACGACCGGCTCGCTGCAGCAGGTCATCGGAGTCCGTGGGACCTGGCGGCCGCAGGCCGCCGTGCAGACCGCCAGCGGTTCCACCGACATCGTCGCCCATCCCGACGGCTCGGTGTGGGTCGCGGCCGGCGACGCGATCCAGCAGTATGTTCCAACACGGAGCGGCTGGGCGCCGCAAGGTTCCGTCACAGTCGGCGGCACGATCGCGGCGATTCGCTGCGCCCCGGATGGCACGCTCCTGGCCGCCGATGCCCAGGCCGCCGTCGTGACGGCCGTCTCCGCCGTGCCAAGCGAGGTGCGTGATCTGGCCGTCGCACCGACCGGCGCTGGAACGGTCGCGGTCACCTGGACCGCTCCGCTCACCGGCCAGCCGACGAGCTACACCGTCACGATGACCACCACGACCGGGACGGCAACATCAACCCAAACCCTGGTCACGTCGAACACGTCGGTGGACTATTCGGGACTGTCGCCGGCCAATTCGTATGCGTTCACGGTAGCAGCCAGTAATGCCCGTGGCGCCGGGCCGGCGGCGACGGTGTCGCTGGGCTCCGTTGAAAATCTGGCCACACAGCCGCTCCTGCTTTCCACGGTCATTGGACCGGGGGATGGTGAGGTCACGCTTGCGTGGCAGCCTCCCGCCGACGACGGGGGATCACCGGTCCTCTCCTACACGGCGACGGTCTACCAGCGTTATCACGAGCAAACCGTCACCACGACCTCCACGTCCGTCACCTTCAGCGGCCTCGTGATCGGCGGCGCGCCGCTGCTGTTTCGCTTGAGGGCGACCACGTTTGCCGGGAATGGCCTGCCGGCCACGTTGGCCGTCGCCCCGGACGGCACCCCGCTGTCTCTGCCGCCGAGCAACCCCTACATGGGCCTCGAAGGCACATCGACGATGCATGCCAACGCTTCGTCTTCCAATGCCATCCTCTTCGCGGGCCCTGGCACGACCGATCTCGAGTTCAATAAAAACCTTGCCCTGAATGCCACGGTGCCGTCGATCTTGATGTCCGAGAACGGCGCCCTTGTGTGCGTCGGGGTGAGCACGTCGCCGAAGACCGCCCAAACGCCGATGGTGCTGCTGATTTCCCCCGAGACGCTGCAGCCGCTCCAACCGCCGATCCTGCTGACCAAGCCCCAGACGGGCAACCTTGCTGGGGGTCTCTACAACTTCCTCGACCACAAGAACCGCCTGGTGCTGGTCAATGGCGATGGCGTGCTGCAGTGGTATTCCAACACCTACGACCGCACGACCGATACCGGCACGTTGACGCTCGAAAAAAGCGTCGCTATCGGCCAGCCGATGGTGGTCGGCCTGGTGCCCGACTACGAAGGACGCATCTGGTTCGCCACGCAGGGCTCACTGTCAGCCACTGCACAGCCGGCGGTCGTGGGCTACTACGATCCGCAGACGCAGACCACCCAGACATTCGCCCTCCCCGCGGGAGAGATGGTGGCCAACAGCATCTCTGCATCGCCCGCCGGGGTGGCCGTGGCGACCACCACGGGGCTGGGGCTCTTTACGGCCGGGCAAGGCGGTGCGATTCAGCAGGTCTGGCGACAGGTCTATGGGAACAGCGGCGTCCGCAAGCCGGGGCAGCTCAGCCCCGGAACGGGCTCCACGCCGGTCTTCTTCGGCCCCTCGACGGGCTACGAGTATCTCGTCATCACCGACAACGCCACCGAGCCCGGCACCGACAACCTCACGCCTGCCGAAAACGTCAACGTTTACAGCGTGGCGGACGGAACGTTGGTCGCCCAAACGGCCTTACTGACGTCGACCAGCTCCGGCACCGAGAACGCCCCGATTGCCTTTGGAAACCGCGTCTTCGTGCCGAGCACGTATGGCTACTGGTATCCGCCGCCGTCGGAAACGGGCACAGCGGTTCCACAAACTGCGGCTTTCGCCGGCGGTTTTCAGGGCATGACCCTGGCTGCCGGCGGCGCGAGCCTGCTCACCTCCTGGGGCCCCGCCAACAGCACGCCCTCCTCCGCACTGCCGAGGCT
>CAZONY010000348.1:0-3022 GCA_964581215.1 uncultured Chitinophagaceae bacterium
GACGTGGAGCCCGGCGCCCACCATGTGCACCTTCCCGCGCTCGGCGAGGATGCGGAAATTCGGATCGCGGATCGCTGCCGCGAGCCGGTCGAGCTCGTCGTCGCCGAATTCCTGGGGCTTCCCCGCGCGGAGCGTGACGAGCCGCGGCTCGACATGCTTGGGGAGCGACCGCTTCGTGACGGCATGGTGGACGAGCCGGCGGCCGAGATCGCACTCCTTCACGCTGCTCCGCGCCCAGTGGATCACCTCGGTGGTGAGCACGGAACGGATGCCGGCCTCCTGGCAGAAGCCGAGCAGCAGCACGTTGATGCCGGCGGAATCGACGTCGGTGAGCTCCGTGAGGTTGCCGACGCCCATCATCATCTCGGCATCGGGGTGGCGGCGCCGGACGTCGAGGTAGCGACCGAGGCTGGCGGCGAAGCCGAACCCGATCGGTTCGAGCACCGGGTCGAGTCGCCGCGGGACGTTGTCGGCGGCCAGCCGCTCGATCGTCTCTTCGAAACCCTCCAGCGTGGCCGGCACGTCGGGCACGACGACGACCTCGCAGCCCCAGTCGGCGGCGGCGGCGACGTTCGTCGAGTTGACCGACAGCACGAGCGACGCGCCGGCCCGCGTGGCGGCCGCGACCTCGCGGGGCTCGAAGCTGTCGATCGACACGGCGAACCCCTCCCCGACGAGCATCCTCACGGCGTCGCCGACGCCCGCCCACACGCTGCCGGGATCGCAGCCGATGTCGATCCGGTCGGCCCCGTCGGCCCTGAGCCGCCGGGCCTCCGCCAGGAGCGCGTCGGCCGCGAGCCTCGGGGCGTGGTTGATCTCCGCGATGATTTCGATGTCGTGCCGGCCGTATTCCGAGAGGTCGCGGGACCGCTGGCCGAAGAATTCGTCGAGCCGTCGCAGATCCTCGGGGCCGCGTTCGACCGGGACGGCCGTGACGCCGAGGAAGGCCTCGAGGGAACCGCGGCAACCGCCGGGAATGAGCACCCGCGACGTGCCCGGGGGCACCTCCAGCCGCCGGGCGATCCAGGGGGTGGTCATCAGGGCCGCCACGGTGATGTTGAGCACCTGCACGGTCCAGTCGAAGCCCACCCGTGGAGCGAGACGCTCAAGCACCTGCCGCAGCGAGTGCTCGGCGAGTTTGCCCGTCACGAAATGGATGCGGGGTGGCGGGGCGGTCACAGGGGTATCGTTCGTGATGACGGGTATCCCTGTATCCTAGGTCGCGATGATTCTCGAAGGAATAGTCTCGACGTGCGACGCCACCGGGCGGATGCACCTGGCGGCGATGGGGCCGCACGTGGACGACGAGGCCGGCCGCACCGGGGCAATCGAGCGACTCTCCCTCCGGCCCTTCGCCACGAGCCGGACGGCCGCCAACCTGGCCGCGGTGCCGGCGGGGGTGTTTCATCTCGTCGATGATGTCGTGCTCTTCGCGCGGGTCGTCACGAAGTCGCTCGCCGCGCCGCCGATGAGCCGACCCGCCGAGCGGGTGCGGGGCTGGGTGCTCGAGGACGCCTGCCGGGCGTACGAGTTCGAGGTCGTGGAGAGCGACGTCTCCCGGGAGCGGCTCCGGCACGAGGCCCGCACGGTGGCGGTGCACGAAGGGCGGCCGTTCGTCGGGTTCAACCGGGCGAAGCACGCGGTCGTCGAGGCGGCGATCCTCGTGACGCGGCTGCACCTGCTCGGCGCGGAGGAGGTGCGGCGGCAGATGGCGGCGCTCGTGCCGCTGGTGGAGAAGACCGGCGGCAGCCGGGAACGCGAGGCATGGGGAATGATCGAGGCCCACGTGGCCGCGTTCCCGAGCTGACGCTCGCGACGAGCGCGGGGCCTTGCCGGTCGATCGGCGGCCCGTTCTACTCGCACAATGGTCCATCCAGCACCGTCGACCGCGGGTCCATCCCATGCCGTCGAGGTGCGCACGGCCGGCCGCCTCCATCTGGGGATGATCTCGTTCGGCAATCCCGCCGTGCCGTCCTTCGGCGGCGTGGGTGTGATGGTCGAGGGGCTCGGCGTGACGGTGCGGCTGGTACCGGCCGACGGCTTTCACGGCTCGGGGCCTCTCGCCGAGCGGGCGGTGGGCTTCGCCCGCCAGTGCGCGGCAGCCTGGTCGCTCGCCGACGCGGGCTGCGCTATCGAGGTGCGCGCCGCGCCGCGGTCGCACGTGGGGCTCGGGAGCGGCACGCAGCTCGCGCTCGCGGTCGCCGCGGGCATGCGCGGCCTGTTCGTGGCCGGGCCGACGGGGGAGCGGGAGCGGCGGTTCACCGCCGCAGAAGCCCTGGAGGTGGCTATGGCCGTGGGGCGGGGCCGGCGGTCGTGCGTGGGCATCTACGGATTCGGTGGGGGAGGCCTGATCGCGGAGGCCGGCCGCCGGGAGGGCGATCCCGGTCCGCAGTTTTCGCCGCTCGTGGCCCGCGTCATGCTGCCCGAAGCCTGGCGGTGCGTCGTGTTCATCAAGAAAGATTGCGAAGGGCTCCACGGCGAGGCGGAGAAGCAGGCGTTCGCCCGGCTGCGGCCGGTGCCCGAGGAGATCTCGGGAGAGCTGGCGCGGATCGCCACGAGCGAGCTCGTGCCCGCGGCGGCCCGCGGGGATTTCGCCCGCTTCAGCGACGCGGTGCACCGCTACGGCCGGTTGGCCGGGCGGCCGTTCGAATCGCAGTCGTCATTGCTGCCCTTTCACGAGGCGATCGGCGGGCTCATCGATCAACTGGCGGCTCTCGGCGTGCGCGGGGCCGCGCAGAGCAGTTGGGGGCCGGCCGTCATGGCCTGCTGCGAGTCGGCCGACGCGGCCGCAGGGCTCGTCAGCGAGCTGCAACGCGGCGGGCTGATCGCGGATCATGACGTGACGGTCACGTCGTTCGACCGACACGGGGCGCTGCTCACCCGCCCGGGCTACAGCAGCCCGTAGCCGGCGAGCACCTGCCGGAGCCTGGCGGCCAGCGGCGCCTCCAAAGCCACCAACGGGAGGCGCACGTCGCCGGTGTCGCGGCCGAGCATCGCCATCGCGGCCTTGATCGGGATCGGG
>CAZONY010000349.1:0-1399 GCA_964581215.1 uncultured Chitinophagaceae bacterium
GCCTGTACGGCATCAAGGGGCCGAACTTCGCCGTGGCCACGGCCTGTGCCAGCGCCGCCAACTCCATCGGCTCGGCGCTGCGGGCCATCCAATACGGCGACGCCGATGTGATGGTGACCGGCGGGAGCGCGGCCGCGCTGACGCCCATCGGCCTGGCCGGCTTCCCGAACATGCGGGCCCTGTCCTTCCGGGGCGACGCCCCCCAGCGAGCCAGTCGGCCCTTCGACGCCGAACGGGACGGCTTCGTGCTGTCCGAGGGGGCGGGGGTGGTGGTGCTCGAGGAACTGGAGCATGCCCGGAGCCGCGGGGCACGGATCTACTGCGAGCTGATGGGCTATGGGGCCAGCGGCGACGCGGGCCACATCACGCAGCCCGACGACGAGGGCCGCGGAGCCGCCCAGGCCATGGCGTCGGCGCTCCGCGATGCGGCCATCAATCCCGAGGCCGTTCGATACATCAATGCCCATGGCACGAGCACCCCCCTCGGCGACAAGGCCGAGACGGCGGCCGTGAAGAAGGTGTTCGGCGACCACGCCCGGAAACTGTCGATCTCCAGCACGAAGAGTCAGCTCGGCCACACGCTCGGCGCCAGTGGCGGCATCGAACTGGTCGTGTGTGCGCTCACGGTATCCCGTGGCGTGATCTCGCCGACGATCAATCTCGAGAATCCCGACCCGGATTGTGATCTCGACTACACGCCACTGGTGGCCCGCGAGACGCGGGTCGACGTCGCCATGAGCAACAGCTTCGGCTTCGGCGGACACAACGCCAGCCTGGTGATGGGATCGTCGAAGTAGTGTCGCCGTCGCACCGCGAACGGATGCCGGAGGAACGAAGGCGATGAACGGGCCAGCAAAACGCCGCGTCGTGGTCACCGGGATGGGCGTCGTCTCTCCCCTGGGGCTCACCCTGGAGGATCTCTGGGCCGGGCTGGCCGAGGGGCGCAGCGCCGTCGTCCCCATCGAATCGTTTCCCACGGCGGGAATTCCGCTCGCCCACGCCGCCGAGGCCCGCTGCTTCACCGGCCACATCGACGACTTCGGCGAGCTTCCCGCCGAATGCAAAAAGGCGATTCGCAAGGGGCTCAAGGTGATGTGCCGGGAAAGCCAGATGGCCGTCGCCGCCGCCCAGCGGGCGATCCACGATGGCGGCTTCCCGGCCGCATGCCCGGCGTCGGATCGGTTCGGCTGCGTCTTCGGCTCCGACTACATGCTCACCCTGCCCGAGGATTTCACACTTGGCGTGGCCGCCTGCCGCGACGACCAGGGCGCATTCGCCTTCGACCGCTGGGCCGAGCACGGCCTGCCGCTCCTCAACCCGCTCTGGCTGCTGAAGTACCTGCCCAACATGCCGGCATCGCACATCGCCATCTACAACGACCTGCGGGGGCCGAGCAATT
>CAZONY010000349.1:1409-3021 GCA_964581215.1 uncultured Chitinophagaceae bacterium
GAGCAACTCGATCACCATCCGCGAAGCGAGCGGCCACCTGGCGATCGGTGAAGCCACGATGACGATCCAACGCGGCGCGGCCGACGTCATGCTGGCCGGATCGACCGGCACTCGAATCCATCCGATGAAGGCCGTGCATGCCCTGCAGAGCGAGCAGGTGGCGATGGGGGGCGGCGATCCGACGGGATGGAGCCGGCCGTTCGACAAGGAGCGATCCGGCATGGTTCTGGGCGAAGGGGCGGCGGTGCTGGTGCTCGAAGAACTGGAGCACGCCCGCCGCCGAGGAGCCCGCATCCATGGTGAAATCATCGGCCATGGGGCGGCGGCCGCCACCTCGACATCGGGCGTGGGCATCCGGCGCCGGGCGCTCGCGGTGGCCATGCAACGGGCGCTGCATTCCGCCCGTGTCAGCCCGGAGGCGATCGGCCACATCCACGCCCAAGGGTTGAGCACCGTGGGGGGCGACCGGGACGAAGCGGCGGCGCTCGGCGACGTCTTGGCCGCTGCCGCCAGGACGATCCCGATCGTGGCGGCCAAGAGCCACTTCGGCAATCTCGGCGCCGGGAGCGGGGTCGTCGAGTGCATCGGAAGCATGCTGGCCATGCAGCGCGGCGAACTGTTCCCGCTGCTCAACCACCACACTCCCGATGCGGAATGTCCGGTCCGACCCGCACGGCGAGGAGACGCCGCCGGCAGCGTGTTCGTGTCATCCGCGGCGACGCCGCAGGGTCAGGCGGCCGCGGTCGTGATTCGGGCGGGGACCGCGGCCTGATCGCTCCCACCCTGCCGGAGGGCCGGAAAGGCCGCCGCTGCTTGACAGCCCCGGGTCGGGCACCGTACCCTTCCCCGGTTGCGTTGATCGTCGATGGCAGAGTTTGCTGGTTCGCGGATACCGTTCCAAACATCCTGCGAGAGGATGTTTCGGCGCCCATGATGGGAATGGCGTCGCCTGCTCCGGCACTGCCATTTCCGGGATGCGCAGCGCCCTCACCACGCAGGTGACGAACGTCCACGCCGGAAGCGGTGTCCGAGAACCCCATGAAGCCAGACGAAATCCTCCGCATCGTCGATGCCATCCATCGCGACAAGAACATCGACAAGGAGATCGTCTTCCAGGCGATCGAGGCCGCCCTGGTCACGGCCCTGATACGGCAGTACGGCGAGGGTGCGGCGATCACCATCTCCATCGACCGCGCCGACGGCCGGCTCACGGGCACCCACGACGGCGTGGAGATCGACACGCAGGAATTGTCGGGCCGCATCGGCGCGCAGACGGCCAAGCAGGTGATCATCCAGAAGATCCGCGAGGCCGAGCGGGATGCGATCCACGACGAATACGAAGAGCAGATCGGCCAGATGATCTCCGGTGTCGTGACCCGGAGCGAGGGGGCCGCAGCCACCGTCTCGCTCGGCGGCACCGAGGCGATCCTGCCCCGCAGCGAGCAGATTCCGGGCGAGTCCTACCACGCCAACGAGCGGATCCGGGCCACCATCTTCGAGGTTCGCAAGGTCGGCAGCCGCGTGAAGATCATCCTGTCGCGGATTCGTCCCCAGCTCGTGCAGCGACTCTTCGAGCAAGAGATCCCTGAGATCGCCGATGGTGTGATCGAGA
>CAZONY010000350.1:0-3017 GCA_964581215.1 uncultured Chitinophagaceae bacterium
GGCGTCAACGACGCCCCGGCGGTGAAGGCGGCCGACATCGGCATCGCCATGGGCATCACCGGCACCGACGTCACGAAGGAAGCGTCGGACATGGTGCTCACCGACGACAACTTCGCCTCGATCGTGAACGCCGTCGAGGAGGGCCGCGGCATCTACGACAACATCCAGAAGTTCGTCCATTACCTGCTCTCGTGCAACGCCGGCGAGGTATTGCTGATGCTCGTGGCGACGCTGGCGGGCTGGCCGCCGCCGCTGGCCCCCATCCAGATCCTGTGGCTCACCCTCGTCACCGACGGCCTTCCAGCGCTGGCCCTCGGGCTCGAGCCCCCGGAGGCCGACATCATGTGCCGCGCCCCGCGTCCCCCGCGGGAGCCGGTGATCAGTTGGGCCCGCGGAGTCACGATCCTCTTCCACGGGGCGCTCGTGGCGGGTGTCTGCCTCGCCGCGTTTTGGATGAGCTACCGGGGCGATCCAGACGCCATGCCCCATGCCCGCACGTTCACGTTCTGCGTGGCCGCCTTCGCGCAGCTCTTCTTCGCCTTGGGCTGCCGCAGCGATCGGGCCACCGTGCTGTCGCAGGGGTTGTTGTCCAACCCGTGGCTGGTGGGCGCGATCCTGATCTCCGCCCTCCTGCAGCTCACCGTGGTGATGCTTCCGTTCGCCCGTCCCGTGTTCGAGGTCGGCACCGATCTCGGTCGAGGCTGGATCGCCGTGGTGCTGCTGGCGTTGATTCCCGTGACCGTGATCGAACTGGTCAAAGGGATCCGGTTCGGCGGGATGCGGTTCGGCCGAAGGGCTCGTATACTGTGAGCCGCGAAGGATTCCCACGGGTCGGGTCGGACTATTTTCGGGAGAAGCCGGCATGCTTTCCACGGCGGCGGGGCGTCGCTTGGTGTTCGTGGCGTGCCTGGCCGCAGCCCGCCTCGCATCGGCACGGGCCGCCCCAGCTGAGGACGGCCCGTCCACGGAGGCGGCCCGGGCCGCCTACACCGCGGCGGCCGCCCTCCAGAACCGCGAGGCCTGGGAACTCGCCGCGGAGGAATGGGGAGCCCTCGTCGCCAAGCACCCGACCGATCCGCTCGCCCTCAAGGGTCGCTTCTATCTCGGGATCTGCCAGGCGAAGAACGACGACTGGCCCTCCGCGGCGAAGACGTTTCGCGCTGTGCTCTCGAGCGACGCCGACGGGGAAACGAAATCGCTCGCGCGCTGGGAGCTGGCTCGTGGCAGCTTCGAGCAGGCGCAGCGGAAGCCCGCTCCGCCGGCCTACGAAGCGGCCGCCGGCGCGCTGCGTGAATTCCTGGCCGCGGACAAGGGGCCGGCGCACAAGGACGAGGCGCTCCTGTTTCTCGGCGAATCGCTCTGGCAGGCCGGCCAACGCGAACCGGCGATCGAGGCCTGGAAGCGTTTCATCGGCGAGCAGGGAGCGTCGCCACGACTGCCGGAGGCGCTCTATTCGCTCGGCGTCGGACAGGCGGAGCTGAACCGCCCCGCCGAGGCGCTGGCCACCTTCAAGCGGTTCGCGGAATCGTTTCCCAAGCACGCGCTGGCCGACGACGTGGCCATCTGGCGGGCCGATGCCGCACTGGCCGCGGGCGACCCCGCCGAGGCCGAGCGGGTTTTGGCCCCCCTGGCCTCCGGCACCGGCCGCCGCAGCATCGATGCCCTGGAGAGGCTGGGGGCCTCCCGCTGGAAACAGAAGCGGTGGGCCGAGGCCGCCGCGGCCTACGTCGAGCTCGCCAAGAAGCAGCCCGAGCCGCAGCAGGCCGTGCAGGCGACGATCTCGGCGGGCCGGGCCTTCGTGGAGGCGGGCCTGCCCGACAAGGCCCGGCCCCTTTTCGAGCGGGCGATGGCCGCTGCCGGCGACAGCGGCGCGGACGCGGCCCACAGCCTCGTGCTCCTGGAGCTCGACGCCCGGCAGCCGGCGAAGGCGGTCGAGATCGCGACGAAGAAGATCGCCGAACTCGCCACGCAGCCCACCCGCGATCCGGCACGGCTGGCGAAGCTCGAACTCGACCGCGCCGACGCGCTCTGGGAAATCCCCGCCCGACGATCCGAGGCCGCCGACGCCTACGCCGCGGTCGCAAAGAAGTATCCCGCCGACGAGACGATCTCGCTTGCCGCTCTGTCGATGAGGGCGCTGGCGCTCCTGGATCAGGGCAAGCCGGCCGAGGCTCTCGCCGCGGCCGACACGTTTCTCCGCGCGCCGGCGGCGGCGGCGAGCGGCCAGCGGCTGCTCGACGTGAAGGCGGTCCGGGCCGAGGCGCTGCTCGCGCAGGGTGACCCTGCCGCGTCGGCGGCGGCCTACCGCGACCTCATCGCCGCCCACCCCCAGGCTCCGCAGCGCGGCACCTGGCAGATTCGGGAGGCCGTCGCGCTGACGGCCGCCAAGCAGTGGCAGCCGGTGCACGAGCGGCTGTCGGCGGCGCGGCCGACGCTGCGCGGCGACATCGCCGCCGAGGCCCTGCTGCTCGACGCAACGGCGCTGGTGGAACTGAAACAGCCGGCGGCCGCCCTCCCGCTGCTCGTGGACATCGAGAAGCAGCACGCCGCCTGGCCGCGGCGGGACGAGGCCCTCCTGCTCGGCGTGCGGGCCAGACGCGAGAGCGGCGACCCGCCGGGGGCGCTCTCGCTGGCCGAGAGGCTCGTGAAGGAGTTTCCCGCCAGCCGCTTCGCCGACGTCGCCTGGTATCGTCTCGGCCAGCTCCGGCAGGACGCCGGCCGGTACGACGAGGCGATCAAGGCGTTCGACAAGGCTGTCACGACGAAGCCGGACGGCGCCCGCGCGCCGTGGGCGCTCCTCGCCGAGGGCTGGTGCCACGACTCGGCCGGGCGGCCCTCCGACGCGATCGCGACTTGGAGCCGGCTCGTGACGGCGCATCCCGACTCGGCGGCGGCCGACGCGGCGCTGCTGGCCCGCGGCGACGCCCACTACCGCCGCGGCGACTTCCAGGCTGGTCTCGATGACGCGCAGCGCTTTCTCGAGTCTTCCCGCCAGCGGGACAAGGTCACGTCGGCCA
>CAZONY010000351.1:0-3012 GCA_964581215.1 uncultured Chitinophagaceae bacterium
GTTGGCGTATCCTCGCCTCCGAAGCGGAGGGTTTACCCGTCCCCGGCGGCCGTGCCCATTCCAGCTTCACGTAAGCCTCGCCATCCATGGCCTCGGCTTGCTTGGCGGGCCTCCGGTCTGCAGCGCGGGCGAGTTTCCTGCTGTCTGCCCGAGCGATAGACTTCGTGATCGATATGAAAATCGTGAACGCATGGACGGTGGCGGGGGTGGCGGCGGTGGCCGGGATGGCCATCGGCGTGGGATCGGCCGTCATCGAGGCCGCGATGCGGCCGTGGCGGATCGGTGACTTCTCCCCCGCGAATGCCCGCGCGGATGGGGCGACGCCCCGGGTTGATGCGCCGGAAACCACGCACCACTTCGGCACGGTCGGCTCGGGTGCCAAGGGGCGGCATGCATTCCTCATCCGCAACACAGGTTCGGCGCCGCTCACGCTCACCACAGGTGCGACCAGTTGCTCGTGCACCGTCAGCGACCTCGGAACCGGCGATGCCCCGGGATCGGGCGATGCCGCTGCCGCTCCCCGGAAAACGATCCCCCCCGGAGGCGAGACGACCGTCGGCATCCAGTGGACGGGCAAGGGACCGGGCGGCCCTTTCCGTCAGCAGGCGACCGTGTTGACCAACGATCCGCGACGGCCCGAGATCGCCTTCGTCATCGAAGGGACCGTCGTGCCGACCTGGAAGGCGGTGCCGGAGCTGCTCGCGCTTCCCAGGCTCTCGAATCAATCCGCTACCACGATCAGCGCGAAGGTCTTCACCTACGGCAAGGAGCCGCCACGGATCGAATCGCTCGCCGCCGTCGATGACCGCACCAAGGACTTTTTCACCGTGACATCCCTGCCGCTGACTGTCGAGTCGATCGCCGCGGAGCCCGGGGCCACGGGTGGATTCGCGCTCGACGTAGCCGTGAGGCCGGGCCTGCCGATCGGGCCGCTCCGCCAGACCCTGCGGATGGTGCTGCGGATTCCGGAGGAGATCACTGTGGAGATTCCCCTCGAGGGGAGTGTGTCCGGCGACATCTCCTTCACCGGTCCCGCCTGGGATGCCGGCGGGCAGCGGCTCTCCCTGGGACAGGTGTCGAGCCGCAGCGGACTGTCGACGAAGTTGTTCATCACGGCTCGTGGGCCGAACCGCGAACAGGTCAGGCCCGTGGTCCGAGAAGTGGTGCCGCCCTCTCTCGACGTGCAGGTCGGCGCTGCCGAGCCGATCGGTTCGGGAGCAGTGCTGCGGATTCCGCTCACGGTGGCGATCGCTCCCGGCAGCCCGCCGGCCAATCATCGGGGCAGCGAACAGGCGCCGGTGGGCCGCATCGTGCTGGAGACCGGACTGCCCGACTGCCCCACCATCTCGCTTCCGGTGAGTGTCGTGATCGGCCCTTGAATCGGCGTCGCTACGGCGGAGGGGGGGCGTTAGAATCTCTTCCACCATGTCCGCCATCCGCCACGGTCACTTCGCACCGCCTCCGCATCGCCGTCGATCATCGTCCGGTCTGGCGGTCGCCCTGGCTGCCTTGGCCGCGGCAGCGGTGGCCGGCACGCCGGACCGAGCGGCGACGGTGCCCGACGACGTCGTCGCCACGTTCACGGAACGGAATGGGAAGGTCTTCGAGGGATGGCCCTCGCCCCGGCTGCTCCTCGTGGTCACGGGCCAGCTTGACGGCTACATCGAGCCGTGCGGGTGCTCGGGCAAGGAGAATCAGAAAGGCGGCCTGAGCCGACGGCAGAACTTCCTTCGTGCGGTGGCGGCGGCCGATTGGCCGGTGCTGGCGGTCGATCTCGGCAACCAGGTGAAGCGGTTCGGCCGGCAGACGGAAGTGAAATTTCAGTCGATCGCCGATGGACTGCGGCAGATGGGATATGCAGCTGTCGGCTTCGGCCCCGGCGACCTGCGGCTGCCCGCCGAGGAGCTCGTGGCGGCGGTGGCGCCGGTCGGCGATCAGCCGACGCCGTTCGTCAGTGCCAACGTCGGCCTGCTCGGTCTCGACGCCAACATCACGCCCCGGTTTCGGGTCGTCGAAGTGGGGGGCGTGAAGATCGGCATCACGAGCGTGTTGGGTGACGAGGAGGCGGCCCGCATCCGCAACGACGCCATCGAAATCGCGCCGGCGGCCGGGGCGCTCGCCGCCGTGGCCGCCGATCTCGCGAAGGCCGGCTGCGCCCATCAGGTGCTGCTTTCCTGGGCGTCTCCCGAGGAGACGAAAAAACTCGCCGCCCGTCACCCGCAATTCGACGTCGTCGTCACGGCCGGCGGTGCTGATGAGCCGGCCGCCACGCTTCCCGAGCTGCCCACGAAGGCCCGGCTCGTGGAGCTCGGTCACAAGGGTATGTTTGCGGTGGCGATCGGGTTCTTTGCGGACGCGCCCACCGTCCGATCGCAGCGGGTTCCCTTCGACGCCCGCTGGGGCGAGTCGCCCGACATGATGAAGCTGCTGGCCGCCTACCAGGGGCAGCTCGAATCGCTGGGGTTCGCCGGGCTCGGCCTGGTGCCGATCCGTCATCCCTCGGGACGCCGGTTCGCCGGCAGCGCCGCCTGCGCGGACTGCCATCAGGAGGCGTACGACATCTGGAAGGAGACACCTCACGCCACGGCTCTCGGCACGCTCGAGGAACAGGTGCCACGGCGAGATGCCGATCCGGAGTGCCTGTCGTGCCACGTCGTCGGGTGGGCGCCGCAGCGGTTCGAGCCCTTCGAAGGGGGCTTCACCGGCATGGCGACGACGCCGCACCTGGCCCACCAGGGGTGTGAAAACTGCCACGGCCCGGCGGCCGCCCATGCGGCCGTTGAACGAGGCGACGTGCGGGTGACCGCGACCGAGCGGGACAAGCTGCGGTCGGACCTCGCCCTGTCATTGGCGACGCCCGAGTCGAAGGAGAAGGTGGTCGCCAACTGCCTGGAGTGCCACGATCTCGACAACAGCCCGAAGTTTGACTTCGACGAGTACTGGCCGGCGGTCGAGCACTAGCTGTACGGAAATGCGGGCATCCATGCCCCGCATTTCCTTGCCGACCTCCGG
>CAZONY010000352.1:0-3012 GCA_964581215.1 uncultured Chitinophagaceae bacterium
GAGGGAACGCCAAGGGTTCCCTCGCCAGGCAACGGTGGCCCTCCGGGGCCACCGGATAACGAGACCTGAAAAGCGGGGCTCGCCGGAGACGGCGAGCCCCGCAGCTTTTGGTGGTCTCCATACGAACGAATGACCAGCGAGGGGTTGCCCGTGCCACGGAGCCGGCGTTGTTGGCAAGCGCAGGCAGGATGCCGAAAGCGCAGCCAGCAGCGAGTGAACGCAGGCCCGGAGGGCCGAAGTGAACGTCCGGCGATTGTGGCACGGGCAACCTCGGGCCACTCCCCATCCCCCGAAACCTGGTCTTGGCGTATCCTGACGGCGATGGACGCTCCCCCGCCCCCCGGTGCCGAAAAGATCATCCGCTGGATCATGGCGGGGATCGTCGTCTGGGGTATCGCCCACGCCATCGGCGCTTGGACGCTCAACCACGACGCCCGCCGTCCGCTGGTCGTCCTCGCCTGCGTGGCGGCCTTCCTCGGGTTCTGGAGCGTGCTGCTGGCCAACCGCCGCCGCCGCTGACCGTCACCGCGCCTCGGTTCGCAGGTGAGTGCTCGAGAGGTCACAGCGAAACTCCCGCTGCGAGACGAAGTAGGCGACCCGCCTCAGGGCCGGTGGCACGTCCAGGCGAGATGGATCGTCGAAGACGCCGTTCCGCGCCCGGCCGAAGACGATGAGCCCGGCGGCCTCCTCCGCGATCCGTTCCACGGCCCGACTGGCGGCCTCGCCCGAACCGCCGTAATAGCGCGGATCGGCCAAGCGGACGAAGGTGTCGGCGCCCATGACGAACGTGCTCTTGGGAAACAGGTCGAGCTTTTCGAGAAACGTGGCGGCCCGCGTCAGCCAGAGACGCTGCCCAGAGAATTGGGCGACCCGCCCGCGGATCGCGACATAGTCGAGCATCGGCTTGTCGACATTCGTGATCGAGAGTTCGTAATCGACGGGCCGCTCGGCGATCTCTTCCGCGACCCGTGCCATCAGAAGGTGACCTTCGTGGAGCGGATCGAACGAGCCCGGGAAGACCAATCGCCCTGCCGCCGGCGCGTCGTTTTCGTGCGGCTGCCCGGCGGCGGGGCCATCGGGCGGCGCGGTGAGCATGCCGACCAGGCTCCGACGCCCGGCGAACAGATCCTGCCACGCGGGGGAGGCGACCATCGTGTCGACGTCCACCATCTCGCCCGATCGCAGGCCAATCACCTTGGAGGACGGCTCCGATCCCGTTGCCGCCGCTTCGAGCCGGGCGAGCAGGATCGCCGCGGCGATCGCCTCCTCGTCATTCCGCGCGCGGGCATCCTTCTCGAGCACCAGATGCGCGACGCTCGTCGCAGCCAGCGTCTGGAGGGCCACGACGACACGGTGATCGCCCCGTTTGGGATGCGTCGTCTTCAGGCTCGCGGTCACCGCGGCGCCGACGGCCTGCTCCGGCGTCGCGCCGAAACGGCAGGCCCGCTGCCAGGCCATCACGGCCAGCCGCCGTGCGGCCCGTGACGAGCAGTAGGTCTCCTGCGGTCCGCCCAGCAACGCATCGACCGACGCCCGTGAATACGGCACCAGCCCCTCGAGGATGGCCGCGCTCGCGCCGGACGTCGCCACGAGATGACTGATCGCCGCCGCACCCCCTCCCGTGGCGACGAGCACCGCCCGGCGCTCAGCCGCGACGAGGGCGGCGAGGATGCGGGACGCGTCGGGAATGCAGTCGGGGGATTCCTGAGCCATCGTCGGAATCCTACCCCACGGCAGCGGCCGAGGCTTGTCTGCGCGAAAGGGAACGGCCACACTCATCGCTTCCCACGACCGGAGGGATCGAGAATGCGGGCGGCAATCATCGGAATCGGGGCGATCGCGCGGATGCACGCGCGGGCTCTGGCCGACATTCCCGGCGTGGAACTCGTGGCCGCCACGTGCCGCACGGAGGAGAAGGGACGGGCGTTCGCCAGTGAGTTTGGCTGCGAGTGGTTCGCCGACACGTCCCGCATGCTGCGCCGTGCCAAGCCCGACTTCGTCACGATCGCGACGCCCTCGGGGGCCCATCTGGAGGCGGCCGTCGCCGCCGCTCGGCGCGGGGTGCACGTGATCTGCGAGAAACCACTCGAGATCACGCTCAAGCGGATCGATCGGATGATCGCCGCCGCCGACAAGGCGGGCATCACGCTCGGGGCGATCTTTCCGCAACGTTTCAACCCGGTGGTGCGCACCGTGCACGATGCCGCCACCGCCGGTCGCTTCGGGACGCTGGCCCTCGCCGCCAGCTACGTGCCCTGGTGGCGGGACGACGCTTATTACGGTCCCGGCCGCTGGCAGGGCACCAAGGCCCTCGACGGCGGCGGGGCGCTCATGAACCAGTCGATCCACGGCGTCGATGCCCTGCAGTGGATCGTCGGCGCCACGATGCCCGGCCTGGCGGCCCGAGACAACCCCGTCGAAAGCGTGCTCGCCCTCGCCGCGGTCCGGGCCCACGATGCGACGCGGCTCGAGGTGGAGGACACGTGCGTCGCCGTGCTGCGGTTTCGGAACGGAGCCCTCGGCCAGATGCTGGCCGCGACGAGCCTCTACCCCGGGCAGCTGCGGCGGTTTCTCTTCGGCGGCCGTGACGGCACGGCCGAGATTCTCGAGGAGCAGCTGACCACCTGGCAGTTTCGTGACGAGCAGCCGACGGATGCCGGCATCCGGGAGCGATTCGGCGGCACCAGCGGCGGCGCCGCCGATCCGATGGCCATCAACTATTCGTGCCACACCCGCAATTTCGAGGATTTCCTCGCGGCCCTGCAGACGGGCGGTCGGCCGTCGCTCGACGGCCACGAGGGCCGCAAGGCGGTGGCGATCATCGAGGCCTGCTACCGGTCGGCCCGCACTGGAAAGTTTGCACACCTGGACGCCTGACCCACTCGCCACGAGGAGATGCCCATGGCGGATTTCATCGGTTTCGATTCCCCGAAAGACGGCACACGCGCTCAGGGCGAGGGTCCCTGGTGGCGCGGGCTCACCGGCTATCACTGGTTCGTGCTCATCGTGGCG
>CAZONY010000353.1:0-3000 GCA_964581215.1 uncultured Chitinophagaceae bacterium
CCTACTTCGAGTGCCTGCATGAGATGAAGCTGATCGTGGACCTGCTCTATCAGGGCGGCCTCGAATATATGCGGTACAGCGTGTCGAACACGGCCGAGTATGGCGACTACACCCGTGGCCGACGGATCATCACCGACGAGACCCGTCAGGAGATGAAGAAGATCCTCGAGGAGATCCGCTCGGGCGAGTTCGCCCGCGACTGGATCCTGGAAAACCGGGCCGGCGCCGCGATGTTCAAGGCCACCCGGCGCCGCGAACGGGAGCACAAGCTCACGGAGACCGGCCGTCGTCTCCGCAAGATGATGAAGTGGATCGAAAGCAAGGAAGTTTGACGTTCCGGCCCCACGGCCAGCCCGGGGGCCCGGCCGGCTTGCCCGGCCAGCCCCTGGCTGATGACGAGGATCACGCATGACGCCTGAGGAGTACGAGTCGCGGGCCCTGTACGAGCAACTGCAGCCGGGCGACCGGGTGGAGGCGATCCACGGGGTGACCGTGGGCTCGAGCGCGAAGTGGAGCACGACCACGGTGGGCAGGGTGCTCCGTCGCGAGCGCCGCCGCCATGGCCTCCACTTCCGGCGCCAGTCCGACGACAAGGTCTACAGCGACGTGCTGATCCTCGCCCGCGATGACGGCGAACTCACCACGGTGACCATCGACGAGTTCACGCGGCTGCGGAAGCTGTAAGCGTCAGACCCCGGGCAAGCGGGGCAGGCTTCGGCCTGCCGTTCGCACCCATCCCTGCTACTTCGCCGCAGGCTTGGTCACGCCCAGCGGAGCAGCCATCTCCCAGCCGCCGGGAATCGCGTCGCCGGACTTTGCCAGAATCGCCTGGGCCGCCGCCCGGGCCGCATCCAGCAGCTCCGGCGTTTTCCCGGCCTCCACGGCCAGCTCGACCGATTCCTTCGCGGGGATCGACGCGATCGCCTCCAGCACGAACTTCCGGTCCTCCACGCCCCGAGCCGCCTCGTAGGCCTGGCGGCAGAGGGCGGCCTTCTCCGCCGGACGGCCGCCGAGCTGGCGGGCCACCCGCAGATAGCCACGAAATGCCCGGGTGCGAAACTTGCCGTCGGGCAACGTCTTGGCCAGATCGAGGAGCACCGGCCCGGCATCCGCCGTCGGCCACTCGCCGAGCAGGCGGGTGGCAACGTCCTGGAACTGCGGATCGGCATCCTTCGCGGCGGCGGCCACGGCGACCAACGCCTTCGAGCCCGCCGTCTGCCCCACGATCTCGAGGATCGCGACCCGCGTCGCCGCCGGGGCCCCGGCCGTCTCCGCGAGGAGCTTCTCCACGCAGATGTCGCGGTCGGGCATCCTGACCGCCGCCGCCCGCAGGGCCTTGAGCGCCGGGGCGGCCTCGTCCGCCGAACGGGGCTTCACCGCGGCGGCGACGAGCGCCGGCAGTCGGTCGAGATCGACGGTCTGCCCCAGGGCCTCGAGCGCCGCCAAGCGCACGGCCGGATCGCCATCCCCAAGCGCCGCCAAAACCTGCGGCACGGCGTCGATCCGTCGGATGGCGATGATGTCGAGGAGCACCCGCCTGTCGCTGCCGACAGCCTGCGCCAGCCGATCCCGCAGCGCCGCATCGACGCCCGCATCCTGCAGGCTGCCCAACGCGGCCACCGCCGCGGCCGCCAGACCGGCATCCGGCTCGACGGCCACTTTCAGCAGCGTCGGCAGATCCTCCTTCCGCCCGACCCTGCCGAGCGCGGCGACGGCCGCCTTCCGCACTTCCATCGGGCCCGACGCGGCGGCCGCGGCGATGGCGGGGATCGCCGTCGGACTGCCGCGATCGGCAAGCACGGCGATGAGGAGCGCGGCCCGCTCCGGCGGCGCCGCCTTGAGCTCGCCGACGACCGCGGCATCGACGTCGTTGCCCGGCACTTCCCGTGCGGTGGACAGGCCAATGCGAAAAAGGCCAAGGTCGGTCGCTCGCAGCTGTTCGACCAAAAGCGGCATGCCGGCGGCGCCACGGGCGAGGATGGCGCCGCGGGTCGCCTCCCGAAGCCGTTGCGGCGCGACGTCCGCCCCGCGGACGAGGTCGTAGAGCTTCACGGCCGCGGCGGTGTTCCCGGCCGCATGGAGCCGTTCGGCACACACAATCAGCCCCGCGGCGACGGCCGCTCGGGTGCCGGGATCCCGGCCCGGGAACGCAGCCTCGAGCGCCGCGGCGGCGGCTCCATCACCGATCTTGCCCAGCGCGGCGGCGGCCGCGGCCACCACCGCCGGATCGCCGCCGGCGAGCTTGGCGGCCAGCAAGCCCACCGCCCCGGCATCCCGCCGCACGCCGAGCGAATTGATGACGCCGACGAGCAGCCGGCCCGACAGGCTGCCCGCCGCCTCCCGAAGCGCCCTGTCGCAGGCCGGGTCGGGAATCGCCTCCAGGGCGATCCGCGCCCACGACGCGAGCCGCTCGTGGGCGAGCAGTTTCGCCAGTTCCGGCACCGCAGCCGCCGAGCCGTGCTCGGCCAGCCCCTTGCAGGCCAGCGCCTTATCGGCCTCCGGCGTTGCCGAGGCAAGCACCACGAGCAACTCCGCCTCACGGTTTGCGGCGGCGGCCCAGGCCGGTGCGCCGATCCCCGCCCACGGGGCCGCCCCCCACGCGACGAACAGAACGATCTTCATCACGAATCGCATCGCGGTCGCTCCCGAAAAGGTGACTACATCCGCCATGGCTCGCGAAGAGCCTCGGATCGCAAACGGTTGGCCTGAGCGTCGTCGAGAAACATGTTGGTCACGATGTCGTACTTCACCGGCCGGCCGAGGTGGATGGCCACGTTGGCGGCATGGCAGGCGATGTGGGCGTTGCAGGCCGCGTCGGCATTACCCTTCGGCTTGCCGCGGGTCTTCACGCAATCGAGGAAGTCGCGCACGTGAAACGTGGCGGGGTAGCCGGGAATCTCCTCCACCGTCCGCCCCGCCAGGAGGGTCGGCGAGCTGAGGGCAAACTTGCCGCTGTCGCCGGTTTCCACCCAGCCCTCGGTGCCCTCGAACCGCACCGGG
>CAZONY010000354.1:0-2995 GCA_964581215.1 uncultured Chitinophagaceae bacterium
AAGATCACGCTCTTCGCCTTCGGGGCGAAGTGGGGCGGCTTGGCGGCGAGAGGATTGACGAACGGCGTGCCGTCGGCGGCCCGGGCCTGCCGCGCGAAAAAACCCTGGTCGAGCAGGCCGGCCAGGGCCAGCCCTGTGAACGACGCTCCTGCCTCCCAGAAGAACTCGCGGCGGGTGCGGCGGCAGAACTGTCCGGCAGGGTGGGCGGGAGTGTGCATGACGCGGGCTCCGGGGCGGATCAGTCGAGGTAGGCGAATTCGTTCGTGTTGAGGATCAACAGGCAGTAGAGCTCGATGGCGCGGCTCGGGCTCACGCCATCGACGTCTTCGAGCCGGTCGACGAGGGCCACGCCCCGGGCAACCTCGGCATCGGTGGCGGGCCGCACGAAGGCGATCTCGATCGCCCGGCGAACGATTTTTCCTGCGTCGGCGTCGGCCGGACCCGGCTGCTCGGACCCGGCGAGGGCCTCGCGTCGGGCCCGTGCGGCGAGGGCCTTGGCCTGAGCCTGGAGGAATGAGCCATTCATCATGCCGAGCGCCTGCGTGGGCTGGGTGGTCGTGAACCGCACCGGGCAGGTGGTGTCGGTGTCGGCGACGTCGAAGTCGGCCAAGATCGGCGTGAGCAGCGACCGCTTCACGTGGATGTAGACGCTGCGGCGAGCCTGCTCCTCCGGCGACGAGGTGCCCCAGCCGTCGCCCGGCTTGGACTGCCCCGCTTTGACCTCGGCCGGGATGTCGGGGAACACGCCGGGGCCGAACATCTTCCGGTTGAACACGCCGCTGGCCACGTGGATCGTGTCGCGCAGTTCCTCCGCCGAGAGCCGCCGCGGGTCGAACCGCCAGAAGGCGTCGTTGAGCGGATCTTGGGTGGCCGCCTTCTCGTTGCCGGCCGAGTCCGCGCGATAGGCCTCCGACATGAGGATCAGCTTGTGGAGGTGCTTCAGTTTCCAGCCGCCCGCGACGAACTCGCTCGCCAGCCAGTCGAGCAGTTCCGGGTGCGTCGGGGCGTCGCCCATGAGGCCGAAATTGCTCGGGCTGCGGACGATGCCGCGGCCGAAGTGGCCCTGCCAGATGCGGTTGACCATCACCCGCGCGGTGAGCGGGTTTTCCGGTGACGTGAGCCAGCGGGCCAGGGCCGTTCGCCGGCCGGTCGAGTTGGCCGTCGGCACAGGCGCGATCTCCGGGCTCGCGGCCCCGAGAATCCCCGGGAAGCCGGGCTCGACGCGGTGCTCGGGCTTGGTTTCGGCGTGGGGATTGCCGCGGAAAAGCACGAACGTCTCGGGGGCCTTGGTGCCGTGCTCCGTGACGACGAGGGCCCGGGGCAGGTTCGCGTGCTCCGCGCCGGTCTCCGCGAGCAGCCGCTTCCAGTGGGCGAGATCCTGTCGGGTGAGATCGTCGATCGCCTGCCTGCCGTGCTCCTTGATCCGTTTTTCGATCGCCCGGATGTTCGCCATGGCCTCCTCGCGGCGCCGGGCGAGCTCCTCCTCGTGGTGGCGAACGTCGGTGAACGTGCCCCCCTCTTCGGGAAGCACCCGCTCGATGAAGCCGGGATTGATCTGGCGGTTGCCCATCGGCGTGACGTTTTGGAAGAACGCCAACAGGGCGTAGTAGTCGCGCTGGGGCAGCGGATCGATCTTGTGGTCGTGGCAGCGTGCGCAGTTGATCGTGAGCCCGAGAAAGGCCTGGCCCGCGGTGGAGACCAGGTCGTCGAGCCAGTCGTAGCGGGCCTGGAGCTTGTCGGCGGGCTCGTCGTCCCAGATGCCGAGGCGATACCAGCCGGTGGCGATGATCGCGTCGGTTGATGGGTTCGGCAGCTCGTCGCCCGCGATCTGCTCGACGAGGAACCGATCGTAGGGCTTGTCGTCGTTGAAGGATCGGATCACGTAGTCGCGGTACCGCCAGGCATGGGGCTTGTTGCCGTCGCACTCGAAGGAGTTCGTGTCGGCGTAGCGGACGAGGTCGAGCCAATGGCGGGCCCAGTGCTCGCCGTAGTGGGGCGAGGCGAGCAGCCGATCGACCACCCGTTCCCAGGCGCCTGGCGACTCGTCGGCGAGAAAGTCGCTCATCTCCGCTGCAGTGGGCGGCAGGCCGGTCACCGAGTAGGTCGCGCGGCGCAGGAGCGTGGCCTTCGCGGCGGGCGGCGGCCGCGGGAGCCCGCGGCGGGCGAGGCCATCCGCGACGAAGGCATCGATCGGGTTGTGGTCTTCCGCGGCCTGGTTCTCGGTAGCCGGCAGTGCGGGCCGGGCGACCGGCCGGAAGGCCCAATGCTCGGGCCAGTCGGCGCCGGCGGCGATCCAGGCGCGGAGAGACTCGACCTGTTTCGCTGAGAGCGGCGGGCCCTCGGGGGGCATCCGCAGGTCGGGGTCGGCAGACGTGACCCGCGACAGCATCGCGCTGGCCCCGGAATCGCCGGGCACGATCGCCCGGCCGCCGCTGTCGAGCAGCGCGGTGGCCGTCGTGCGGCTGTCGAGCCGCAGTCCCGATTCCTGTGTATCGGGCCCGTGGCAGGAGTAGCAACGTCGGGCCAGGAGGGGCTGGATGTCGCGCTGGAAATCGACCGTTTGGGCGGCCACCGGCGGACCGCCGATCACGCAGAGCACAAAGCTCGCGGCAAATCGCCGGAGTGCCGCTCGCAACGGCAGGATGTTCTGCATAGGCCTAGTCCACACGGCGCCAGCCATATTCTAAGGATCGCTTAAAAAGTGTCAACGTTGCGCGTAAACTATTTGCGACACGACGCGGAGCATGGCGGCATGACCTGGCATCAACTACGGTTCGGCAGGATGATCGTCGCCGCGGCGTCCGCGCTCATCGGCAGCGCGTCGATCGTTGCCGCGCCGCCACAGCCCACTCCGATGCCGCAGTCTTTCTCCACCCCGACCGTGACGACATTCGGCACACTCCCCGACGGCCGCGAGGCCCGCCTCCATGTGCTCGAAGTGCCCGGTGGCTGGCGGGCCGAGATCACCGACTATGGCGCGATCCTGACTCGGATG
>CAZONY010000355.1:0-2991 GCA_964581215.1 uncultured Chitinophagaceae bacterium
GCGACCGATCCCCCGCAACCGCTGCCCGACGATCCCCACCAGACCGTGGGAGGTCTGCCTGACGCCAAGGCTGAAGCCGGCCAGCGGTTTCGGATCCTTCGTCCGCATGCGCGCGGCAATCTGGGCGAGGTTTTCGTGGCTCACGACGTCGAACTGCGGCGGGAGGTGGCCCTCAAGGAAATCGTGTCGGCACGCGCCCACGATGACGACAGCCGGCGACGTTTTCTCGTCGAGGCGGAGGTGACCGGCAGGCTCGAGCATCCCGGCGTCGTCCCCATCTATAGCCTTGGCGCCCACGCCGATGGCCGACCGTACTACGCGATGCGGTTCATTCGCGGCCGCAGCCTGCTGGAAGCGATTGACGAGCTTCACGAAAACATGCGGGCGGGATCGCTCGATGCCGAGGCGGCGTCGCTCCAGCTTCGCAGGCTGCTGCGGAGCATCATCGTCGTCTGCCAGGCGATCGACTACGCCCATGCCCATGGGGTGATCCACCGTGACCTCAAGCCGCACAACATCATGCTCGGGCGGCACGGGGAAACGATGGTGGTGGACTGGGGGCTCGCGAAAGTGGCTGGCATGGACGACGCGGATGCGCGGGCCACCCCGATCGTGGAGTCGAGGCTGCAGCTCGCGACACAGCGGGCGAGCGACCTCACGGCGGCCGGCAGCCTGATCGGGACGCCCGCCTACATGAGCCCCGAGCAGGCTTCCGGACGCCATGACCTGGTCGGCCCCGCCAGCGACATCTACAGCCTCGGCGCGACGCTCTATCATCTGCTCGCCGGCCGGTCGGCCTTTCGTGGCGAAAGCGTGAAGCAGGTGCTCGCGCAGGTGATGTCGGGCTCCTATCCGCCGCTCCGATCCATCCAGCCGCGGGTTCCACGGGCTCTCGAGGCCATCGCCGCCACGGCGATGGCAACCGTCCCATCCAACCGCTACGCGACGGCCGCCGCCCTTGCCGACGACATCGAGCATTGGCTCGCCGACCAGCCCTTCAAGGCCTACCGCGAGAGACCGGTCGAGAAAATGTTCCGCTGGATGCGGCGGCATCGTGCCTGGGCCATGGCCGGTTTCACCGCGGTGGTCACGACCGCCCTGATCGCGCTCGTGGCCGTGAGAGTGGTCGATACGCAGCGGCGGCTCGCCCGGCAGTTGGCCGACGAGAAGACCTCGCTGGCAGAGGCGGAGCGCTCCGCGCGGGAACAGGCCGTCGCCGGCATCTACCGGGCCCGCGCGGGCGAACTGGCGGCCAGTTCCCGGGCGATCAAGCATGTCCGGCCCGGGTTGGGCGTCCTGCTTGCGGTCGAGGCGATCCGCATGACCACTCGCCATGGTCTGCCGATCGTGGCCGCGGCCGAGGAATCGCTCCGCGAGGCGCTCATGGAGATCGGCGGCATTCCCTTTCGGCCGCCGGAGCCGGCGGTGGCGTTGAGTGCGACCGGCCGATGGCTGATCGGCCGATCGCAGTTCTTCGACCTCGACGCGATCGAGCCGTCCTCCAGCGGAGTGGCGCATGGCGTGCCTGCCGTGCTGGCATGCTCGAGTGACGATGATTCACGGCTGGCGTTGATGGCGGCGGATGGAAGCGTCACCGTGATCGATCCGAACGACTCCCTTCGTGAGGCGATCGTGATTCCCCCGGGGGGCGAGTCTGTCGAGCCGGATCACGTCACGCTGAGGCTCGGACCCGATGGTCGGTGGATCCTCATCGGGTCGGAGGCCGGGGGCAGGCTCCACGACCTTCGCGATCCAAACCACGGCGACGTGGCGATCCGCGTCGCCGGCCGGGCAACGACCGCGGTGTTCAGCCCGGATGGCCGCTGGTTGGCGATGCAGGCCGATCCGGGGGATGGCGCCGGCATCGTGAATCTCTGGCGGCTGGACGAACCGGCGACCGATCCCGTGGCGCTCCCGGGCGCAGTCGATCATCGTCCTCTGGCGTTTTCACCCGACAGCCGAGAAGTGCTGACGCGCGACGGAGCCGGGGATTCCCGGGTGCGGCTCTGGAAGCTCGACGCCCCGCGCGATGGCGAGGTGATCGCGACGGTGCCGGGCGAAACCATGGCGATCTTTCCGCCGGGCCGCGACTGGCTGGTGCTGACGGAGCGGAAGGAACTCCTCAAGGGGTGGCGATTCCTGTCTCGTCGCCCAGACGGTGGCTGGAATCTCGAGCATGTGGTGGAGATCGAATCCCCGGAGGATTCCTTCGCCGTGGCGTGTTCGGACACGTGGCTCGTGGCGGCGTTCAATAGGGCCGAAATCTGCGCCTGGAACCTTGCGGAGGAGTTCGTCAGCACGACTCACAGCGACCTGCCGGACCGCACGCTGCGGGGGCACGACTCCCGCGCCTCGGCGTTGGCCTTCTCCCGCGATGGCCGCCGCTTGGTGTCGCTCGGCAGGCATTCGGTGCAGTCCTGGGATTTCAGCGTTGCCCACCCGGAGGTGATCAATCAGACGCTCGCCCCGCGGCCGGGCACGCTCCTGGCACGGCCCGATGCACCCGTCGGTGGAGCGACCGGAGAGCGGGTGATGAGCCCTGACGGGCACTGGTTGGCGATCGATGGAGAGGATCCGATCGTGCGACTGCTCGACCTCACCGTCGACGACCCCATGCGGTGCCCCATCGAGCTGATCGGCCATGGCGGAAAGGCGGTGTTTCACGCCTTCAGCCGGGATAGCCGTTGGCTCGCCACCGGGGGCGCCGACCACACGATCTGCGTCTGGGATCTCGCGCACGTGCCGCGGGGAATCGGCGCGAATCGGCAGACCGTGAAGCCCGTCGTGCGGTTCTCGACGGAAGGACTCGATCCCGCCTGCCTCCGCTTCGGCGTCGAGCCGGGGCAGCTCTGGGCCGCGGGGCCGATCGCTGGAGGCGGGGCCATGGTGCTCTGGGAGTGGAGTCCTGCGCGGCCGGGGTCCGCCACGCGGCGAGCGCAGATCGATGGCATCGCCGTGGTGCCACGGCTCGCCTTTCGCGTGAACTCCGAG
>CAZONY010000356.1:0-2981 GCA_964581215.1 uncultured Chitinophagaceae bacterium
AGCGTTCGCCGACCCCCTCGCCTACCCTTCTCATTGTGTCAGACCGTCGCCATGGCTCATCAGTGCGCGATCGAGTCGCACACCCCCTGCACGGCGGCGGGTTTCCGGTAGACGAGCCAGCGGAGTTCGATCGGCGACTCGTGCCGCGGGACGTCGAAGACATCGAGGCCGCTTGCCCAGTCGGCGTACCAGCTGGTCGGCGGCCATGCCCCGTGCGGCAGATGCCGCTGTTCATACGCCGGGGCCGATTCGTCGTCGACGAACTCCAGCGGCAGGCCGCTGACGGCCGCGGCGACCTCGGGATAGGTGAAGATCGACGTGTAGACCTGCTGGCCGAACTGCCGCGCGGCATCATCGGGCGTGTGGCCGACATGCGGCAGGAAGATGTTGAACACGAGCCGCCCTCCCGGCGCGAGGCACGTGGCGGCGAGTTCGAACATCCGTCGCAGGTGACCCGCGTCGCGGAAATCCGACGCGACCTCCGCGAGCACGACGAGCCCGTAGTCGCAGCGGAGATCCTCGTGGGCCGCGAAGACGTCGCCTTCGATCACGCGGATGGGGAGCGATTCCCTGGCGGCCTCGTCGCGGAGGAGGGCGGCGAACCGGGGCGACATCTCGATCGCGTCCACGGGGTGGCCGCGGCGGGCGAGCGGAACGGCGTTGCGACCCGGGCCCGCGCCGATGTCGAGCACCGGGCAGGCGGCCGGATTCGCGACGTCGTTTGCGAGCGACCAGACGCGGGCGTCGGGCGCTGTTCCGAAAAAGGGCGGCTGACGGGTCGCGACCCAGGCGTCGTAGGCGGCCTCCACGCTCGTCCACTCGGCCTTCGCGTGCCAGTTCACCTTCTTGCCGACGGGGGAATCATAAGTGACCACGACCGCGGACCGCGGCGAGGCCGCGTAGGCGATCGCGAGCTGGCCCGCGAGGGCCTGGCGTAGGTGGGCCTTTTGCTCCGGGGTGAAATCGACGCCGACCGCGGCGAACGACCCCAGGCAGATCGCCTGGCACTCGTCGAGCATGGCCGGCACGGCGGGCAGCCGGATCTGCCCGGTGGCCGTCGTGCGGCCCTGCAGCCGCCGGACAAGGGCCGGACGCAGCGGCGTGTCGCCGCCGGCCGCGGCCGGCGGCCCTGCGTCGGTGCGGGCCGCGGGCGTGTCGGGCATGTTTCGCGCCGCGAGGTCGCGGTTGGCGGCGATGCGGGCGCGATCCTCCGCGGGGATGTCTTCACGGGACAAGAGCCGCTGGCAGATCGCAAGCGTCTCCGCGAACATGCCGATCCAGGAGGCACAGACCGCCTGCTCGTCGAGCGCCCGCCAGTGGTAGATGTCGGCCTGCACGAAGAGCACGTCATCGATCGGCAACGGAATCGCGGCGGCCCGCTCGGCGAACAGGTGGCCGAGCCGGTATTCGCCGCGCTGTCGGTAGTGGAGGGCGATGGCATAAATCGATTCGGCACGGGTGGGCCGCGCCGCCCAGGCCCGCAGATAGGCATCCTGCACGGCCGGCCAGGGCGTACCGAGCTTCTCCATCGCCTCCGCGGCACGATGCAACGACCAGAAGACTTCCTCGTGCCACCCGCCCATTTCAGCGCGGCGCTCGTACCACTTCCGGGCGTTCGCGAAGTCGCCGGCGTCACAATAGCTTTGTGCGAGGTAGAACACCGACCGTCGATCGTCGGGGTTGCGGTCCACCTCGGCCTGGAGGATCTCGGCGTCGCGGGCGTATTTCTGCGGGTCCTTGCTGCGGGCGCCGAGCCGCCGTGAATGGATGCGGTAATCCCCCTCGAGCCGCTCCCTCGTGTAGGGCACGTCGCAGGCCGCGACCTCGTGGAGCACGCCCGTGTAGTACCAGGGCAGGCCGTCACGAAACAGCTGCAACCGCCAGTAGTTCATGCCGTCGGCGATGCGCATGCTGTAGGCATCGGCCTGGAGGCGGCTGAAGTCGAGTGCGCCGGAGACCGTGTCGTCGGCATCCATCATCCAGATGTAGTCGGCATGACCCCGGGCCAGGGCGATCGCCTCGGAGCGGTTGTGCCCGAAATCACGCCAGGGCCGCTCGTGCAGGTCGCCGGGGATGCCCCGCTCCGCCATGAGACGGCGAATGAGATCCTGCGTGCCGTCGGTCGAGCCCGTGTCGACGATCACCCAGCAGTCGATGAGAGGCGCGACGGCCGCGATGACCTCGTGGACGATGTGGGCCTCGTTCCGCACGATCATGCTGAGGCAAATCCGGGGGTGGCCTGCCTGTTTCGGCTTCATGTCGCGAGCCCCATCGCCACGAAGTCACGCTGCCACAAGGATTGAAACAACGCGCGGATGAACGCCTCGCGTTCAATGGCGGTCCGTTGCGGCGGCGTCTCCCGCCCGGTCACTTCCGCGAGAATCTCCCGCATCGTCCGGCGGCCGTCCACCAGCGCCAGCACGGCGACCTGGGCCGGTGCGAGACTCGTGCGCCAATCGGGGCGGAAGACCGTCTGGCCATCGAGACCGCAGCGGTAGCGAAACGTCGGGACGGCGTCGAGGATCGCGGGTGACGTGAAATCGATCCGGTAGGACTCGGGCGGACGGTCGGCCCGGCAGGCGGTGAAGAAGTGGCAGCCGTTGCGGGTGTTGATCCGCTCCATCACGGCCCAGTGCTGCCGCTCGGGCAGCGCGGCGACGGCCGCATATAAACCTCCCTCGGGGGGAGCGGGAGCGTAGTACGGCGTTTTCAGGAACCACTCCTGGAACACCAGTCCGGCGGACGCGACCAGATCGAGGCAGTCGTCCACGGTGTAGCTCCGGTCGCGGCCGTGGAGGAAGGTGTCCACGAGCCCCGCGTCGAACCGCAGATCGGGGGCGAGTGCGAGATAGCTTCGCACCGGGTGATCGGCCGGCAACAGGCCGATGGCCTCCTTCACCGTGAAGAGCGCGGCTTCGTCCTGCCGCAGGCCGAGTTCACGAAACACCGCCTGCATGATCTCGACGCCGATTCGTCCGTAG
>CAZONY010000357.1:0-2966 GCA_964581215.1 uncultured Chitinophagaceae bacterium
CATGACCAACTCCACCGTGTCGAGCGAATCCGCGCCCAGGTCATTGATGAACGACGTCTCACGGGTGATTTGTTCTTTGCTCACCCCGAGTTGGGTCGCGACGATGTCGATCACTCGATCTTGGACTGAAGCCACCTTGTGAATCCTCCTGATGGAACTGTCATGCGGTTCGGGCGCGGCGGGCCGGCCATCCGGGGCAACGGCAGCGACCGCGAAGTTCGCGAAAGATATACCCGTTGGCCGCCGCACGTGTCCAGCCCGGGCCGGACGCTCCCGATTGCGGGAAAAACCGCTAGCCGATGAGGCCGCCGTCCACGACGAGAGTCTGGGCCGTGACGTAGCCGGAGGAGGGGGACGCCAGGAACAGCACCGCCTCGGCGATCTCCCAGGCCTCCCCGAGCCGCTTGGCCGGCACCCGCTTTTTCACCTCGTCCGTCAACGCCGGACCGAGGGCGGCCGTCATGTCGCTGGCGATGAATCCCGGCGCCACGGCGTTGACGGTGATTTTTCGGCCGGCCAGTTCCTTGGCCACCGTGCGTGTCAGGCCCACGAGGCCCGCCTTGGACGCCGAGTAGTTGGACTGGCCGGGATTGCCGATCAATCCGGAGACGCTCGCCACGTTGATGATCCGCCCGTATCGCTGCGACATCATCGGCCGACTGGCCGCGCGCATGAAGAGAAACGGCGCCCGGAGGTTGGTCGTGAGCACATCGTCCCACTCCTCGTCGCTCATCCGGGGCAGGAGTGTGTCGCGGGTGATGCCGGCGTTGTTGACGAGAATGTCGAGGCGGCCGAGCGTTTCCACGACTCGATCGACGACGGTGGCGATCGCGTCCCCGGCCGACACGTCGCAGGGAAACACCTCGGCCTTGCCGCCGGCAGCGTGGATGGCGGCGGCAACGTCGGCCAGTTTGCCGGCGCTGCGGGCCACGAGAGCCACGCTCGCCCCGTTGGCGGCGAGCGTCTCGGCGATCGCGCGACCGATGCCCTGCGATGCCCCGGTGACGATCGCCACCTGGCCGGAGAGATCTGCCCGGAGGGGTTTCCGTTCCGCCCGCTGCTTGTCATCGTCCGCCATCACTCGTCTCCCGTCGCGAAAAACACCCTGGTTTCGTCACTCAGTCGAACACGCCGTGGCAGGCCATGCCCCGGTCGATCCGCTTCATGAGGCCGCGCAACACTCGACCGGGTCCAACTTCCCATAGCGACCGCACGCCCGTCGAGAGCAGATGGTCCATCGATGCGTTCCACTCCACGACGCCGCACACCTGGCGGGCGAGGAGGCCCCGGATTTCCTCGGCCTCGACGTGGGGACGGGCATCGACGTTGCTGATGATCGGGATCCGGGGCTGGGCCATCGGCACGGCGGCCAGTGCGGCCCGCAGTTTCTCCACGGCGGGCTCCATGAGGGACGTATGGAAGGCCCCGGCCACGTCGAGCGGCACGCATTTCATCGCCCCTGCGGCGGCGGCCGCCGCCTCCACTCTCCGGCAGGCAGCGACCGAGCCCGAGACCACGATATTGCCTGGGCAGAGGACGTTGGCCACCTCGAGGACGTCGCCGCCACGGGCTTCGTCGCACACGGCCGTGACCCGGTCCCGATCCAGGCCCAGCACGGCCACCATGCCGCCGGGGCGGAGATCGGCACATTCCTGCATCGCCCGGCCACGGACATCGACCAGTCGCACGGCATCGTCGAAGGTGAGCACGCCGGCGAAGACGAGCGCCGTGTATTCGCCGAGCGACAGCCCGGCCGTGATGGTCGCCGCCTCGAGCGGGGCGGGATCCCGCTCCCGCAGCACTTCGAGCGCCGCCAGGCTGGTGACGAGGATGCCCGGCTGGCTGACGGCGGTCGCATTGAGCCTGTCGGCCGGACCATGACGGCAGATGGCGAGCAGGTCGTAGCCAAGAAGTTCGGCCGCCCGGGCGAACAATGCGGCCGCCTTGGGATGCGAATCGCACCAGTCTCCGGCCATGCCGACCGACTGGGCTCCCTGTCCGGGAAAGAGCACCGCGGTGGGGCCGCTCGAAGACAACTGGCTATTCCTCGGTCTTCACCACCTGGCGGCCCATGTAGTGGCCGCAGGTGCCGCAGATCCGGTGGGTCGGCACCGCCTTGCCGCAATTCGAGCAAAACGTCAGCTGACGGGGCGTGAGGAAATCGTGCGCCCGGCGAGACCGGGTTTTCTGATTGGACTGACGTCGTTTGGGAACGGCCATGGGTGCGCTCGCGGAGGAGCGAGGAGGTTAACGTCGATCGGGGTGGGAGGTCAAATGGCCCTCAAAAAAGCCGCCCATGCGCGGATGACGGCCCGCCGAGATGCTCTTCGCCCTTGGGTGTGATGCGACGACCGCGGGGGGTGCGGATCACCAGTTCGCAGCGGAGCAGGAAGGGCTCCACGTCGTCCTCGAGCGTGTCGGGGGCGGTGCTCATCGTGTGGGCGATGGCCTCGATCCCCACCGGTCCGCCCCCGAAGACCCGCTGGATCGTTTCCAGATAGCGGCGGTCGAAGCCGTCGAGCCCGAGTTCGTCGATCCCCTGCATCTCCAGGGCCGCCTTCGCGATGTCCACGTCGAGGGCCCCGGCGGCCCGGCTCGTGGAAAAGTCCCGGATCCAGCGAAGCCGGTTGTTGGCCAGCCGCGGCGTGCCCCGGCTGCGGCGGGCGATCTCGTCGGCCGAGGCATCGTCCATCGGCATCACCAGCTTCGCCGCCGAGCGGCGGACGATGTCGGCCAGTTCTTCGGGCGAGTAGTAGTCGAGGTGCTCGCGAATCACGAACCGATCCCGCAGCGGCGCCGAAATCAGCCCCGCCCGGGTGGTCGCCCCCACCAGTGTGAACGGCCGCAGGGGCATGTTGATGGTGCGGGCGCTCACGCCATCGCCGAGCGTGATGTCGATCCGGAAGTCTTCCATCGCCGGATAGAGGAATTCCTCCACCGCGATGGGGAGACGATGGATCTCGTCG
>CAZONY010000358.1:0-2965 GCA_964581215.1 uncultured Chitinophagaceae bacterium
TCACCGTCATGTTCGGGGTCCAGGGTGATCACATCCGGGAGAAGCAGTATTGGTCCAAGATGAGCGTCGCCTCCTATCCCAACACGGAGTATGGCCATACCGGCCAGGGCTTCAGTTATTTATGGCGCATGATGGGTGCCAACATGGGCGGCCCGCAGGCGGCGGCGGCCTTCTTCAAGGAGATGTCATGGCATTTTGATCTGGCGCGTCGTTGTGACGGCAGCTTCACCTACGATGGCGGTGAGCAATTCGCTCCCGGGAGAACAGAAGACAACACCTACTACGGCAGAAGCGCCTATTACAACCTGAGCCCGACGGCGTGCCACATCCTGTCATACGCCGTGGCTCTGAAAAAACTCTGCATCACCGGCAAGGAGATGAAGCCGGTGACGGCAGGAACCGAGACGAAGTCTCCCGCCTGGCTGACCGAGCAGGAGGTCGCCGACGCGATCGCCGCCGGTCGTTTCGAGCAGGACCAGAAGACCCTGAGCGCCGAGGAACTGACCAAGGCCCTGGGCAACTGGTCGCACGCCGTCCGCTGCAGTGCCGCATGGGAACTGGTCGCGCGGCCTGACACGCGTTCCCTGGTGCCGCAACTGATCACGGCGGCAGAAGGCCCCGATGCCTGGTTGCGCATGGGCGCCTGCGTGGCGCTGGGCCAGTTCAAGGCTCCCGAAGCGCTGCCCGTCTTGATCCGCCTGCTCCATCACGAGGATCGCGGCATGCGCTGGGTGGCGGCCCGGGCCCTGGAAAATTTCGACGCCGACATCGCCGCGCCCCACGTCGAGGCCTTGTTGCAGGCCCTCATCACCAACGCGCAACCGAACGACCCCGTCGACTGGAGCGATCCCCTGCAGTTTGCCAATCAAGCACTGTCGAAGGTTCTCTTCAACGGCAAGCTCACCGCCGCCACCGCCAAGGTCCGCAAGGATCTGCTCCTTCCCGCCTTGCGCGTCGCCATGCAGCTGCCGACCGGATTTGGCCGCGGCCAAGCCTGCAACTTCGTACGCACCCAGCTGAGCAAAGAGGATGTTCAGTTGCTGACCCCCGACCTCGTTGAATGGGCGCGGACGGCCTCGCCGGCCGATCAGATGTTCAGCTTTGGACCCCGCGTGGTCGGCGTCGAGATGCTGGCCAAGCACCGCATGAACGAAGCCATCCCCGTGGCCGTCGAGCTGCAGAACGTCCGCTGCTGGGGCGACGGCAACCTGCACGGCGCCGGATTGAGTGCTCTCAAACAGTATGGCGCCGCCGCACGGTGGGCCCTGCCGGCCCTGCGGGGGGTCGAGAATAACTCGGCTGATCTGGGGAACGTCATCGAGGCCATCGCCACCGCCACGACGGCGCCGGACCTGATTTCCGGCCTGCCGGTCGCCACTCCGCAGGTCGTGGCCACCAAGGAGTCGAAGCTCATCACGCTCACGGGCACGACGCCCTTCGAAGGTCCCCTGACCTATGCGATCGTCGACGAGCCTGCCCATGGAAAATTGTCCGGCACGCCGCCCAGCGTCACCTACACCCCCACGGATGGATATGAGGGGACGGATCGCTTCACCTTCAAGGTCTCGAGCGAAACCATCACCGGGAAACTCGAATCCCCGCCGGGCACCGTGAGCCTGATCGTGGGGCCGGCGGGGACCGGACTGCGGGGAGAATATGTCAAAAACGGCAAGCGCATCGCCAAACGCGTCGATCCCACGGTGGACTTCGATTGGAGCACGCTCCCAGAGAATGAAAAGATCGACGCTGCCGACATCAAGATCCAATGGACCGGACAGGTGCTAGCGCCCGAGACGGGCAGCTATGTCTTCTCGACGCTCAATGCCGGCGGCATCCGCCTGTGGGTCAACGGTATTCGGGTGATCAACGAACCTCGGGATCGGCCGCCGCGATGGACCGACGGCGCTCCGGTCGATCTGGTGGAGGGGCAGCGGTATGACGTGAAGCTGGCGTGCTACAAGAAAGTCCCCGGGCCGGCGATGATGAAGCTGAAGTGGACCGGGCCCTCGTTCGCCGGCAGAAGCGGCGTCGTCGTCGGCCAAGAATGGCTGTTTCCGAACTCCCCGGCCGGGGCCGCCAAACCACCGCAACTGGCGCAGTTGGTCAAAACCGCGAACACGCAGCCGTTGATCATCACCCTAACCGACGGCTGGGATGGCGACGAGTCGCCCACCTGGCAGATCACGGCGCCGCCGCAGCATGGCACCCTGCTGGGTGCCGCCCCGATGCTGACCTACACCCCCGCGGCCGGTTTCGTCGGCGAGGACCAATTCACCTATTGCATCACACGAGGCAAGACCACTCTGCCTGCGGAAACCGTGGGCATCATCGTCACCGAAGCACCGCCCTCGGACTCGGCACGGGTCGGCCCCGGCGCCACCGTGGTGATCGACAAGGATGCGCACTTCTCCCAAGGATCCGTGTTTCCGAAAGACGGCCCCCCCGACCTGCAAGGCAGGCTTTCGGCCGCTTCCACCATCGTATTCGCTTCCGGGACGGGCGGGCCCATCCGCACGGAGGTGGGAGGTTCGAACCCGACCGAGCTTCGGCAGGATCTCCACCTGGAATCGGACCTCGTCTATTCGCAGACCTACAACAATATCTTCTTGACGCTCAAGGGAAACATCAGCGGCCCCGGCAGCCTGACCAAGACCTTCGATCCCAAGGACAGGGGAACGCACCTCGTCTTGCTCGGGAAGAACAGCACCTATAGCGGCGGGACGATCTTCAGGTCTGGCTATCTCCGTGTGCTGACGCCGACCTCGATGGGGTCCGGCGCGGTGACCCTGGGCGGCAAGGCCACGGCCGAGCATGTCGTCGCCTTCGTCAACATGATGCCGATGACGGTGCGCAATCCCGTCACCCTGATCGGCATCCCCGATGGCGACACCCCGCAGCCGGCCGCCATGACCGAATTTCAGGTCGTGCCGACCCTCGAGATTGCCGGCACCATCGACGGGACCGG
>CAZONY010000359.1:0-2942 GCA_964581215.1 uncultured Chitinophagaceae bacterium
CGAGGCGATGTGGCTGATGCTCCAGCAGGAACAGCCCGACGACTACGTGATCGCCACCGACGAGACCCACTCGGTCCGGGAGTTCTGCGAGAAGACCTTCGGACGACTCGGCCTCGATTTCCGGGAGTTCATCGAGATCGATCCGCGGTACTTTCGTCCGGCGGAGGTCGACCTGCTCCTCGGCGACTCGGGCAAGGCCCGTGCGAGACTGGGCTGGACGCCACGGGTGTCGTTCGACGATCTCGTCGCGATGATGGTCGATGCCGACATGGATCTGGCCCGCCAGGAACAGGTGCTCGTCGCCGCCGGCCACGGCGGCAGCATCCCCAACCGCTGACCACCTGCTTTCGACGGGGCTCCTCGACATGGATCTCTCCGACGCGCGGATCGTCGTCACCGGCGGGGCTGGCTTTCTCGGCTCGTCAGTCTGCCGAGCGCTCCGCGACCGCGGCATCCCCGCGGAACGGATCGTCGTGCCGAGGCGCCGGGAGTACGACCTGACGATCGAGTCGCACGTGGAGCGGCTCTACGCCGATGCCCGGCCGGACGTCGTCATCCACCTCGCCGCCGAGGTGGGAGGCATCGGCGCCAACATGGCGCAGCCAGGACGCTTCTTCTACGCCAACATGGCGATGGGCCTGCATCTCGTCGAGCATGCACGACGCAGCCGCATCGCCAAGTTCGTCCACACGGGCACGGTCTGCGCGTATCCCAAGCACTGCCCGGTCCCGTTCCGCGAGGACGACCTCTGGAACGGCTACCCCGAGCAAACGAACGCCCCCTACGGCGTGGCCAAGAAGGCGATCTTCGTGATGCTCGACGGCTACCGGAGGCAATACGGCCTGCCCGCTGCGGTGGTGGTTCCGGTCAACCTCTACGGCCCGGGAGACAACTTCGATCCGGCCACGAGCCACGTCATCCCGGCCCTCATCCGCAAGTGCGAGGAAGCCCGGCTGTCGGCCGCTCCGGAGGTCGTGTGCTGGGGCACGGGAAGCGCCACACGGGAGTTTCTCCATGTCGATGACGCGGCCGAGGGAATCGTGCGGGCGGCGGAGATCATGGAGGAACCCGTGCCAATCAATCTCGGCGGCGGCGTCGAAATCGCGATTCGCGAGCTCGTGACGAAGATCGCCGCCGCCTGCGGCTATCGAGGCCGGATCGTGTGGGACGCCTCGAAGCCCGACGGCCAGCCCCGCCGCAGCCTCGACATCGCGCGGGCGAAAAGCCTGCTGGGCTGGGAGCCGAAGCAGGATTTCGACGCGGGGCTGGCCGCCACCGTGGCCTGGTGGCGGGGGCTCACTCCGGCGCCAGGACGCCGTGACCCAGGATGAATTTTCGGGTGCCGGCGTGACCGTCGAAGATCACGGTCGCGACCGAACGCGGGCCGGTGCCGCTGATGGCCGAGAGCGTGCCGGTGCCGTACCGCTCGTGCCGCACCCGTTGGCCGGCCGTGAACGTCGGCCGTGATGCGGCCACGCCGGCAAGCCGATCGGCAAGGGCCGCCGCCGACTGGAGCGCGGGCAGCGGCCGCGGAGATCGGCGCGGACGTGGCTGCGGCTGGTCGTCGTCGAGTTCCAGCACCAGCCCGTCGCCACGATCACGGGCGGAAGGCCGTTCGCGGGGTTCGGGCATGTCTTGGGCGAACTCATCGCCGCCCTGGCCCTCGGCCCCCCACGGATCGTCCCGCCGCACGACCGCGCCGTCCGCCGGCGCCTCGGGACCGGTCACGAGCGTCTCGCTCCCGGTCATCTCGGCGAGAAACAGGCTCGGGGCATTGATCCGCCGCGAGCCGCGGTAGTCGCGGATCCGGGCGCAACTGGCGTGCACCTCATCCCGCCCCCGCGTGATGCCGACGAAGACGAGCCGCCGCTCCTCCTCGAGCTGATCGGCATCGCCGACGCTGCGCTCGTGCGGCAGGATGCCATCCTCCATGGCGACCAGATAGACCACCGGAAACTCCAGCCCCTTGGCGGCGTGCAGCGTCATCAGGGCCACCCGCTGCCCGTCGGCGTCCCAGCCGTCGGTATCGGCGACCAGGGCGGTCGTCTCCAGGAACGCACCGAGGGCATCGTCCTCCGGCCCCGTGCGGATGAACGACTCGTCGAGCTGCCGGGCCGCAGTGACGAGTTCCTCGACGTTGGCCAGCCGATCCTCGCCGAGGTCGTCGCCGTCTTCGTCGTCCTGCTCGAGCATCCGTCGGTAGCCGGTGCGGTCGAGCACCGCCTCGACCAGCGGCGCGATCCGGTCCCCCATATCAGCGGCGAGAGCCGACAGGTCTCGATGCAAGGCCGCGAAGGCCACCAACGCCTTCCCGGCCCGTTTCGAGACGCCCGGCACCATCGCCGCCTCGGCGGCCGCCTCGAGCAGGCTGGTCCGGCGCCCCTCCGCCCAGGCTCCGAGATGGTCGAGCGACTGCTTGCCGACACCCCGCGGCGGCACGTTGACCACGCGGAGCAGGGCCTCGTCGTCCCGCGGGTTCTTCACCAGCCGTAGCCAGGCGACGACGTCGCGAATCTCGCGGCGCTTGAAGAATTCCAGGCCGCGGACGAGTTGATAGGGCACGCCCCGCGACCGCAGGGCCACCTCCAGAGACCGCGACAGGGCGTTGGTCCGAAAGAGCACGGCGAAATCCCGCGGTTGCCTCGCGCCGGTGGCCACGGCATGGGCGATCTCATCGGCGATCCGGTCGGCCTCGTCGTGGCTCGTCGAATCGAGCACGATCCGCACCGGGCTCCCCGCCGCCGCCTCCGTGACCAGGCGCTTGGGCTTCCGCCGCGTGTTGTGGGCGATGAGCCGATCGGCGGTGCCGAGGATGTTGGCCGTGCTGCGGTAGTTGTGCTCGAGCTTGACCACCGTGGCCGCCGGATAATCGCGCTCGAACTCGAGAATGTTGCGGATGCTCGCGCCGCGCCAGCCATAGATCGCCTGGTCGGGATCGCCGG